>NZ_VWWC01000161.1:0-16225 GCF_011753175.1 Burkholderia sp. Cy-637
TCCCGAACGATCCTGAGAAGCCGTTCGTGACCTCGGGCATTCGCCTGGGTTCGCCGGCGATGACCACGCGCGGCTTTGGCGCGAAGGAAGCGGAGATCGTCGGCAACCTGATCGCCGACGTGCTGGAGGCACCGGAGGACGCGGCGACGCTGGAGCGCGTGCGCGGCCAGGTGGCCGAGCTGACCCGGCGCTTCCCGGTTTACAGCGGTCGTTCGTAATCCTCTGCCAAACAGGCATGTCGCCGCGATTGACGGCGATATGCACGAGATCGCGCGCCGTCCCGGCCTTTATCGGCCAGGGCGGCGCGCCTGCGTTTGACGATGGACGGGCCGCAAGGACCCTGCCGCGAGCCGATCCGGACGACGCGCGGCGGCATCGATCGATCCGGATTCGACGAGGCGGCGAATGCGCGGCAGAAACCCGTTCGACATGCATCAGCTCCGTACCTGGCTGGATGATCTGGTGGCCTATCTCGATGCCGCGCACCGCGGCCGTGACGATCTCGACGCCGTGCGCGACGCGCTGGGCTGCGAAATCGTGCCGGCGGAGCCGCCTGTCGAGGCGGTCGGCTTGCCGATCGCCGATGCCTGGCTAGCCGAAGCGGTTGCGCGCGCAACCTCCGCCGACGCGCGGCTGGCCGCCATCGCGCAGGGCATCGCGCGGCTCGCGCCGTCGTTGCGCTGGTATCGACGGCCCACCGAGGCGCCCGATGCCGCGTTCGAGCACGGGCACGCCAATGCGATCGTGATCGGCGGCGCGGGGCTCGCGACGCTCGGCGGCCTGATCGTCGGAATCTCGCTGATGGCGCCCGGGGTGGCCTATCCCGTGCATCGCCATCCGCCCGACGAGGTCTATGTGGTGCTGTCCGACGGGCAATGGTGGCGCGATGGCGCCGGCTGGTGGACGCCCGGCGCCGGCCAACTGGTGCTCAACGACGGCGGCGTGCTGCATTCGATGCGCGCCGGCGACGTGCCCTTGCTGGCCGTGTGGTTCCTGAGCGGCGCGACCGCCGGCGGCGTGCCGGGCCCGCTCGACGAGGCCTGAACCCCGCGCTGCCGCCTCAAGCCGCCGATTCGGCGCGGATGAAGTCGATGAAGGCGCGCAGCGGCGCCGGCACGAGCCGCCGCCCCGGGTAGTAGAGAAACGGCCCCGAGAACGAATCCCACCACGGCTCGAGCACGCGCTCCAGCGCGCCGCTGTCGAAATGCGGCCGGAGCCAGTCCTCGAACAGATAGACCAGGCCGGTGCCGGCCACGGCCGCGTCGACGCCGAGGTCGAAGGCCGCGCCCAGCTCCACCAGCAATTGCCCGGCCGGCTCGATGCGCAGCTTCTCGCCGTCGCGCACGAAATCCCAGGGCACCGTCGCGCGGCCCGGAAAGCGGCCGAGGATGCATTCGTGATGCAGCAGCTCGCGCGGATGCGCCGGTCGCCCACGTCGATCGAGATAGGCCGGCGAGGCGCCCAGCGCCATGCGCTGCACGCGCGGGCCGATCGGCACCGCGATCATGTCCTGTTCGAGCCGTTCCTCGTAGCGGATGCCGGCATCGCAGCCCGCCGCCAGCACGTCGACGAAGCTCTCGTCGGCGGCCACTTCCAGGCGGATCTCGGGATAGGCGGCCAGGAAACGCGGCACGATCGCGGGCAGCACCAGGCGCGCGGCGCTGAGCGGCACGTTCAGGCGTAGCGTGCCGGCCGGCCGGTCGCGAAAGCCGTTGACCACGTCGAGCGCGGACTGCACCTCGTCGAGCGCCGGCGCGAGCCGCGACAGCAAGCGCGCGCCGGCCTCGGTCGGGGCCACGCTGCGCGTGGTGCGGTTCAGCAGACGCACGCCGAGCCGCGTCTCCAGGCGCCGCACCGCCTCGCTGAGGCCCGAGGCGCTGATGCCGGTCGCCTGCGCGGCGCCGCGAAAGCCGTTCGCGCGCGCCACCGCGACGAAGGCATGCAGATCGGATAAATCGGCACTCATTGTGCGCTCCTTCGTACAACCCGTGCGAATTATGCTGGCTTATCGAGGCAATCGCCAGCGCGTAAGCTCGGCTTTCCCTTCAAGGAGCAGCCAGATGAACGCCTCGTCCCAGACCCAGACCACCTACCAACTCGGCAGCCGCACGGTGCACCGGATCGGCTACGGCGCCATGCAGCTGGCCGGCCGCGCCGCCTTCGGGCCGCCCAAGGATCGCGCCGCGGCCATCGCGGTGCTGCGCGAGGCCGTCGAATCGGGCGTCGACCACATCGACACCAGCGATTATTACGGCCCCTATGTGACCAACGAATTGATCCGCGAGGCCCTGCATCCCTATCGCGACGAGCTGGTGATCGTCACCAAGATCGGCGCGCGACGCGACGACCAGGGCGGCTGGCTGCCGGCCTATTCGGCCGCTGAGCTCGAGAGCGCCGTGCACGACAACCTGCGCCGCCTGAAGCTCGACGTCATCGACGTGGTCAACCTGCGCATCATGTTCTCGGCGCTCGCGCCGACCGAGGGCTCGATCGAGGCGCAGTTGAGCGCGGTTGCCGAACTGCAGCGCCAGGGGCTGGTGCGGCACATCGGGCTCAGCAACGTCACGCGCGCGCAGGTGGAGGAGGGCCGACGGCTCTGCGAGATCGTCTGCGTGCAGAACCACTACAACCTCGTGCATCGCGCCGACGATGCCCTGGTCGACGCGCTGGCCGCCGACGGCGTCGCCTACGTGCCGTTCTTCCCGCTCGGCGGCTTCTCGCCGCTGCAATCCTCGGTGCTCTCGGGCGTGGCCGAGCGCCTGGGCGCCACGCCGATGCAGGTGGCGCTGGCCTGGCTGCTGCGGCGTTCGCCGAACCTGCTGCTGATTCCGGGCACGTCGTCGCTCGCGCATCTGCGCGAAAACCTCGCGGCGCGGCAGTTGGTGCTGGACGACGAGGCGATGCGCGAACTGGATGCCATCGTCGGCGCCTGAGCGATTTGCACCAATTGGTAAAAACTGTCGAAGTGCATTTCGACCCTGTATCCAGGCATCGAAATGCACTTTCGGCAGCGGTCGAGCGGTTTTTTTCCGCGTCTCGCGCCATGCTCGCGAGGCACGCCCGAGGATGCGCCAAGCCCTTGTTTTCAAGGCTTTCGGTGATATCCCGGCCGATTTCCCCGCGGATTTCGCCGCGTCTGCCGGGCCATTCCCGGATGCGCGGAACGCTCAGGTCGATTACAGTGTTCGGTTATCACGGCGGCGGGACGTTCCCGCCGTTCCCAAGAACACAGGAGTCGACCACATGAGCACCGGCAGCACCCCGACTTTCCCGATCGAACGCCACCCGAATCCCACCTCCGCGGAAAAGCGCGCCGAGCTGCTCGCCAATCCCGGTTTCGGCAAGATCTTCACCGACTACATGGTGACGATCCAGTACACCGAAGGCCAGGGCTGGCATGACGCGCGCATCGAGCCGCGCAAGGCGCTCGAAGTCGATCCGGCCATGCTCGTGCTGCATTACGCGCAGGAAATCTTCGAGGGCATGAAGGCCTATCCGCTGCCGGACGGCAAGATCGCCCTGTTCCGCCCCGAGCAGAACGCCAAGCGTTTCCGCAATTCGGCCCGTCGCCTGGCGATGGCCGAGCTGCCCGAGGAGCTGTTCGTCAATGCGGTGCGCGAGCTGGTGCGCCTCGAGCGCGACTGGATCCCGTCGGCCGAGGGCAGCGCGCTGTACCTGCGTCCGTTCATGATCGCCAACGAGGTGGTGCTGGGCGTGAAGCCCTCGGCGCGCTACCTGTTCTGCGTGGTGGCCACGCCGGTGGGCGCCTACTTCAAGGGCGACGCGTCGAAGGGCGTGGCGATCTGGGTGTCGGATACCTACACGCGCGCGGCGCCCGGCGGCACCGGCGACGCGAAGTGCGGCGGCAACTACGCCGCGAGCCTGGCCGCGCAGGCCGAGGCCACGCGCGAGGGCTGCGACCAGGTGGTGTTCCTCGACGCGGTCGAGCGCAAGTGGATCGAGGAACTGGGCGGCATGAACGTGTTCCTCGTGTTCGAGGACGGCTCGCTGCAGACGCCGCCGCTGACCGGCACCATCCTGCCCGGCATCACGCGTGCGTCGCTGATCGATCTGGCGCGCGATCTCGGCTACACGGTGCGCGAGGAGCCGTATTCGATCGAGCAATGGGAAGCCGATGCGAAGAGCGGCAAGCTGGTCGAGGCGTTCGCCTGCGGCACGGCCGCCGTGGTGACCTCGATCGGGCAGGTGAAGGGCCGCAAGCACAACTTCACGATCGGCGACGGCAAGGCCGGCCCGGTGACCCAGCGCCTGAAGCAGAGCCTGGTCGGCATCCAGACCGGCCGCGAAGCGGACCAGCACGGCTGGGTGGATATCATCGGCTGATGCCGTGCCGGTGCCCGCGTATTCGCCGGCACCCGAATGACGATCGAGCGAATTCCGAAACCCCGCGTCTGCAAAGACGCGGGGTTTTGTTTTGATCGAGGATTTTCTCCACTCGATTGTCGCGTGAAGCGGTTTATCGCATTCAATCGCGGCCGTTGATTTATTCGCGCTTTAATCCGCCATTTCCGAATGACGCGCCTGGCCTCTCGTTATATGATTGCGCCGCGCATGACGGTCTCGATCGAATCGCATGCGCATTCGCTTCGACAATCACACTAAAACCAAAGGAAGACCATGAGCGTTATCGAGGGGTTCGAGCGCAAGGCGCTATTCAATATCACGCGAGCCGTTGCCCTGGTTTGCGTCACCGTATTTCTGATCGGCATTGCCGGCGGTATTTTCTTCGGCATTTCAGTGTGGCAGGAACGCGTCGATACGCGTGTCTCCGCCAATGAAATCGTCGAGCCCTTGAAACAGGCCGAGCAGCCCGCCGCCGACCAGGACGAGGCACCGAAGGACGCCCAGCAACCGGCCGAGCCGGGCGCGCAGAAAAGCCCGCTGGCGGGTTTCAAGATTCCCTTCTCGCTGCAGAAGTACCTGGAGGGCGACAACGCCCGGATTATCCGGAAGCATCTCGACGAGATTCCCGCGGCCGATCGCCAGCCCTATCTCGACGAACTGGGCGCGGTGGTGAGCGCGGCCGAGGCCGCCAAGATCGAGGTGTTCCCGGCCATCAATGCGTTCATGGAGACCAAGCGGGAACGCTACAAGGACGTGGCGGTCCAGGCCGCGCAAAAGATGGAAACGCTGAAGATCGTTGCGGGCGCAACGGCGAGCGGCCTGCTGCTGGTGGCGCTGTTCAGCCTGGTGCTGGTGCTGCTGGCGATCGAGCGGAACACGCGGCCCATGCGCCAGGCCGGCGCCCCGGCGCGGGTCGAGCCGGCCGGCGAGATGAGCCAGGCATGAGCGCGCGCGACATGGTTTGGCGCAGGCTCCTGGTGTCGAGCCTCGCCGTCGCGGCGGCGCTGGGCATCGCGGCTTGCGGAAAGGGCAGCGGCGGCGATCAGGCCGCCGCCTCCGACCAGCGCTTCCCCGGCTATCAGCAGGTCGGCGGTTCCGGCGATGCGGCGCAGCTCTGGTTCAATCCGACGGATATCACGCGAGACAGCGGCGCTTACCTGATCCACGCCCTGAAGTCCTTCCCGGACGGTTATGCGCGCTTCGACGTGGCCACCAACTGCCGCGACCTGACGCGCCGCATGCCCGGCGCGCAGTATCGCGCCGACGGCACCGCCGACAAGGACTACCCGGGCAACGACGCGGCCGTGCCGGCCAAATCCGAGCCGGGCATGGCCGAGCTGATGTCGAAGGCCTGCGGCGTAGCCATGGCGGCGCGCTCGATTCGCGGGGAGTTCAAGGTGCCGGCGGCGCTGGAACTGCTGTATGGCGCCTACGACGCGCAGTCGAAATCGGCGAGCTGGCAGGATGCCGAGATTCCGGCGGGGCTCTCGGGAAGCGACATGCTGCAGTGGTCGGCGGGCCGTGCCTTGCAGGTCACCGGCGTGGCGAACTTCGCGTTCAGCGAAGGCGGCCAGCGCAAGCAGGTGCTGGTGACCAATGCGATTCCCGACGGCGGCGGCTGCCATGCCTGCACGGGCCTGCTCGGCGTGACGATCTTCAAGCAGGATGGCGATGCCTGGAAGGTCGAGGCCAGCTATCCCTACCTTGCCTCGATGGGCGCCTCGGGCAGTGTCGGCCAGGGCTTCGAATGGACCGCGGCGGGCGGCGACCAATACGCGCTGATCGTCACCGGCGGCGACATGCACCAGGGTTACGAGACCGCCAGCAGCAGCGTGTTCCTGCGCGGCAAGAACGGCGGCTTCACCCGTGTCGTCGAGGATGCCCAAACGGGCAGCTCGGACGCCGAGCGATTGTCCGTCAAGACCCGCTTCGTGAAGGGCAAGGATTCGGTTCACGACGACATCCAGCTGGCGTTCACGCACGAACTCGCGGGGCAGGCGGCCCGTGTCGCCGAGCATCGCTATGCCTACTCGGATGGAAAATACGAGCTGGTGAAGCAGGACGATGCCCCCGCTGTTGCCGCGACCGGCGAAGCGGCGAACAAGGCGGTCGAGCCGGGCGAGCCGTCCCGAAAGGACACGGCCAAGCAGGCGGCGGCGACACCGAAACCGAAGCCGGCGCGGGTGGCGGCAGCCCCGGCTCCCGTGCCCGCGCCGCAAGCGGCCAATGGGCCGAGCTTCGATTGTGGAAAAGCGCGATCGGACGCGGAGCGGTTGATCTGCGCGGACGGCGATCTCGCCGCGCAGGACGCCGCCGTGGCGAGGCTGCTCGGGCAGGCCAGGGCGGCGGTGGCCGACCGGGACGGTTTCCGGGACCGGGTTCGCCAGCAATGGGGATACCGCGACTCGGCATGCCATGACCGTCAATGCCTGACGCGCTGGTATGCCGCCCAGCGCGCCTATCTCGCCCAGGTGGCGCAGACCGGGCAACTCGACTGACGACGCGGTGGGGCGGGGCCGGGCATCATCGGCCCATGCCCCGCCGCCGATATCTCAACTACGCCGCGCCACCAGCGCGGATACCGTCTGCGCCGCTTCCTGCAGCGGCTCCAGGAACTCCTTCACCATCTGCCGGGCGGTATGCCGCTGGGCATTCCCGCTGATGTTCATCGCCGCGATCACGCGGCCGCGCCGGTTGCGGATCGGCGCCGACAGCGAGATCAGCCCCGCCTCGAGTTCCTGGTCCACGATCGCCCAGCCCTGCTTGCGCACCGTCGCGATCTCGTCCTTGAGCGCGGCCGGGTCGGTGATGGTCCTGGGCGTGTGCGCCTGGATCGGGCTCAGTGCCAGCACCTCGTCGAGCGCGGCCTCGTCGAGCGAGGACAGCAGCACGCGCCCCATCGACGTACAGTACGCGGGCAGGCGGCTGCCGATCGACAGGTTGATGGTCATGATCTTGTGGGTCGGCACGCGCAGCACGTAGACGATCTCGGTGCGGTCCAGCACCGCGGCCGAGCAGCTTTCATGGATGCGCGCCGACAATTGCTCCATCACCGGCTCGGCCAGGTTCCAGAACGGCATCGAGGTGAGATAGGCGAAGCCGAGATCGAGGATCTTCGGCGTGAGCCGGAACAGCCGGCCGTCGGCCTCCACGTAACCGAGCGTCTGCAGGGTCAGCAGGATCCGCCGCGCCCCGGCGCGCGTGAGCCCGGTGGTGGCGGCCACCTCGGTCAGGGTCTGCTCCGGCCGCTGCGCGTCGAAGGCGCGAATCACCGCCAGTCCGCGCGCGAACGACTGGACGTAGGAGTCACCGGGTTTGGCCTGAAGATCGTCTGTACTCATGGGCTGGGGGAGGTTCGATGCAAGTGCGAAGAGTAGCGCATGGGGTCGGTTCAAGCCAAGGACGAAAGCCGGCCGCGAACTTGACAGGCTTGCACCCCCTCCCTATGATCGCAAAACAGTTCGATATTCGATCTTATGTTCGTATATAGAACATCTTCGGAGCCAGGCCGCGAGTTTTCCGGCCTGGCTCCCGTTCCATCCGAACGAAGTTCCGGAGACAACCATGACCGATGCATTCCTCTGCGACGCGATCCGTACCCCGATCGGGCGATACGGCGGCTCGCTGTCCAGCGTTCGTGCCGACGATCTCGGCGCCGTGCCGATCAAGGCGCTGATCGAGCGTAACCGCGATGTCGACTGGAGCGCGATCGACGACGTGATCTACGGCTGCGCCAACCAGGCCGGCGAAGACAACCGCAACGTCGCGCGCATGTCGGCGCTGCTGGGCGGCCTGCCGCAATCCGTGCCGGGTTCGACGGTCAATCGCCTGTGCGGTTCAGGGATGGACGCGATCGGCATCGCCGCGCGCGCGATCAAGTCGGGCGAGGCGGGCCTGATGATCGCGGGCGGCGTGGAAAGCATGAGCCGCGCGCCCTTCGTGATGGGCAAGGCCAGCAGCGCCTTCTCGCGCCAGGCCGAGATCTTCGACACGACCATCGGCTGGCGCTTCGTCAATCCGCTGATGAAGCAGCAATACGGCGTCGACTCGATGCCGGAGACGGGCGAGAACGTCGCCACCGACTACGGCGTGAGCCGCGCCGACCAGGATGCCTTCGCGCTGCGCAGCCAGCAGAAGGCGGCACGCGCGCAGCAGGACGGCTCGCTGGCGCAGGAAATCGTCGCGGTCACGATCGCGCAGAAGAAGGGCGATCCGCTGGTGATCTCGCGCGACGAGCATCCGCGCGAAACCTCGCTGGAGGCGCTCGCCAAACTCAAGGGCGTGGTGCGCCCCGACGGCACGGTGACGGCGGGCAATGCCTCGGGCGTCAACGACGGTGCCTGCGCGCTGCTGGTCGCCAACGAGGAGAACGCCAGGCGCCATGGCCTGGTGCCGCGCGCGCGCATCCTCGGCATCGCCACCGCGGGCGTCGCGCCGCGCGTGATGGGCATCGGCCCGGCGCCGGCCTCGCAGAAGCTGCTGGCGCGCCTGGGCATGAGCATCGACCAGTTCGACGTGATCGAGCTGAACGAAGCCTTCGCCTCGCAGGGCCTGGCGGTGCTGCGCATGCTCGGCGTGGCCGACGACGATCCCCGCGTCAACCCGAACGGCGGCGCGATCGCGCTGGGCCACCCGCTCGGCGCCTCGGGCGCGCGCCTGGTGACGACCGCGATGTACCAGTTGCATCGCACCCAGGGCCGTTACGCGTTGTGCACGATGTGCATCGGCGTCGGCCAGGGCATCGCGCTGGCGATCGAGCGCGTCTGAGTCGCGCGAAGCCGATCCCGCCGAACGGCGGAACGCCCGGAACAACGGGCGTTCCGCCGTTTTTTCAGGTGCGCGGCGAGAGCGCCGGCCCTTCCAGGTGGAGATCCTCGGGTTCGAGCGCGTACAGCGCCGGATCGGGGGAGGCGCTGAGCGTGAAGCCCAGCCGCAGGTAGAAATCGATGGTGCCTTGCGAGGGCGTGGCCGACACATAGAGCCGCGCCGCGCCCATCGCGAGCGCCTGCGCGGCGGCCTCGCGATAGAGCTGCTCGCCCAGCCCGCAGCCGCGCCAGTCGTGGCTCACATGCAGGAACTTCAGTTGCCGCAGCGCGCCGTTCGCGCCGAGCGGCCGGCTGTCGACGATCACCGCCGCGACCAGCCGCGCGCCGTCGAAGCTGCCCAGGCACCAGCCGCCGCGATCGTGGCAGTCGAGCAGGAGCGGCGTGTAGTGCTCCGCCTCGCCCTCGGGCCAGCCGTCGACATCGTGGAATTCCGGCACGCGCTGCAGCGCGCCGTCGCGCAGCACGTACATGTGGTGGATGATTTCGCGCCGGTCGATGGTCCAGACCAGGGGCAGCTCGTCGCGCGCCAGCACGCGCCCGGCCAGCGCGTCGCGCTCGGCGCGGCTTCGGCGGTTCACGCCGCCGCCCGATGCGCGGCGATCGCGTACATTAGCGGCAGCCGCGGCATGCCGGCGGGCGGCACCATGCGATGCCCGTCCAGTTCTTCCATGTCGTCGAAGCCCTTCCAGCCGTTCGCGTAGGGATACTCGTCGAGGCTGTCGATCGCGAGCCCGGCCGCGACCAGCGCATTCACCACCTCGCCGATCCCCCACATGAACTCGTAGCTCGGATGCGGGTTCGCGAAATCGACCACGCCCGGCTGGTCGTGCCGCGCGCCGAGCCCCGTGCCGGAAGCCGCCACGTAATCGCCGACGCCGGCCGCCTCCAGGTTCGCCTCGCGCTTGAAATAGTCGTAGCCGGGTTTCCAGTGCGGATCGAAGTACAGCGCGAAGGGATGGAATTCGACCATCGCGAAGCGCCCGCCCGGTGCCAGCAGGCTGGCGATGCCCTGGGCCCAGGCGCGCAGGTCCGAGAGCCAGCAGATCGCGCCGTAGGAGGTGAACACGCGCTCGAAGCGCTCGCCGCGCGCGGCGGCCTCGGGCATCCAGTCGAGCACGTCGGCGCGCTCGAAGCGCGCGGGCAGGTTCGCGTCGGCCGACAGGCGCCGCGCGAAGTCGATCGCCTCGTCCGAGATATCGACGCCGGTTACCTGCGCGCCCAGGCGCGCCAGGCTCAGCGTGTCCTGCCCGGCATTGCATTGCAGGTGCAGCAGCCGCAAGCCGGCGATTTCACCCAGCAAGCCGAGTTCCTCCGGAAACAGCGTCGAGCCGCCATCGCGGAAAAAGGCCGCCTGGTCGCCTTTATGACTGTTATGCGCGACGGTTGCCGTATTCCAGGACAGCCGATTCAGCTCGTGCAGTTCTTTTTTCATGGGAATGATTTTGCGCTTGAAGGGATCGGTCACGCCGCATCCTTGTTATGGTTTTCTCAGGTGCCGCCATCCTCGCATTATTTGATCGAGATCATGTGGAGAACAGAATCGAATAATTTATGCGCCTGATGGGTAAGGTTTTCCGCCCGGCTGCCGACAAAAAAGAGATGAGCCCGCGGCCGTCGCCGGGCCGCGTCGATCGGCGCGGCGCCCGGCGCGCGGCGCGGGCCGCCAGGACCAACCGACCCAGAAAGAAGCCGCGGCGCCACGAGCGCCGTGCGCCGGAGCCCGCGAATGCGCAACAACCAGCCGGTCACGCAGCACGAATACGAATTTCCCGAAGACTCGACCCTGATGTCGACCACGCGCGCCGACGGCACGATCACCTACGCGAACGCGACCTTCGTGCAGGTCAGCGGTTTCACGCCCGAGGAGCTGGTGGGTTCGCCGCACAACATCGTGCGGCACCCCGACATGCCGCGCGAGGCCTTCGCCGACATGTGGGCCACCATCCAGGGCGGCGAGCCGTGGATGGCGCTGGTCAAGAACCGCCGCAAGAACGGCGATCACTACTGGGTGCGTGCCAATGCCGTGCCGCTGATGCGCAACGGCGAGCCGCAGGGCTACATGTCGGTGCGCACCAAGGCCACGCCCGAGGACATCGCGGCGGCCGAGGCGCTGTACCGCGACTTCCGCGAGGGCCGCGCGCGCGGCCGGCGCTTCCACAAGGGCGTGGTGATCCGCGGCGGGATCGGGCGGCTCGGCTCGCTGCTGAAGACCATGTCGGTGCGCACCCGCATGTACCTGCCGATGGCGGCGCTGGTGCCGGTGGTGACGGGCGGTGCCTGGGCCTCGGGCGTGACGGGCTGGCCGCTGGCCGGCGTGGCGGCCAGCACCGCGGTGGCGGCGGGCCTGATCGTGGCCTGGCTCGATGCGCAGATCGCGCGGCCGCTGCGCGCGGTGCGCCGGCGCGCGCTGCGGGTGGCCACCGGCGAGAGCCGCAACGGCCCGGCCGTCACGCGCGTCGACGAGATCGGCATGACCCTGCGCACCATCGACCAGCTCGGGCTGATGTTCCGCTGGCTGGTGGACGACGTCAGCGAGCAGGTGCTGAACGTGCAGCGCGCCAGCAGCGAGATCGCGCAGGGCAACAACGACCTGAGCGCGCGCACCGAGCAGGCCGCCACGGCGGTCCAGCAGACCGCGTCCTCGATGGCGCAGATGACGGCCACCGTCTCCAGCAATGCCGCCACCGCCTCGCAGGCGAACCAGCTGGCGGTGTCCGCCAGCGACGCGGCCTCGCGCGGCGGCCACGCGGTCGGCGAGATCGTCGGCACCATGAACGAGATCACCGACAGCTCGCGTCGCATCTCCGACATCATCGGCGTGATCGACGGCATCGCCTTCCAGACCAATATCCTGGCGCTCAACGCCGCCGTCGAGGCGGCGCGCGCGGGCGAGCAGGGCCGCGGCTTCGCGGTGGTGGCGGGCGAGGTGCGCGCGCTCGCGCAGCGCAGCGCGAACGCGGCCAAGGAGATCAAGACCCTGATCGAGAACAGCGTCGAGCGCGTCGCCTCGGGCTCGCGCCGCGTCGACGACGCGGGCCGCACCATGGACGACCTGGTGGTGCAGGTCAAGCGCGTGGCCGACCTGATCGCCGAGATCAGCTCATCGACCGCCGAGCAGAGCGTGGGCGTCGAGCAGGTCGACCGCGCCGTGGTCGACCTCGACAACATCACCCAGCAGAACGCGGCCCTGGTGGAGCAGAGCGCGGCCGCCTCGGAAAGCCTGCGCCAGCAGGCCACCTCGCTGGTCGACGCGGTCGGCGTGTTCCGCTGAGCGCCTGGGAGCCACGCGCCCGGCATGCGCGGCCGGGCGCCTCCCTTTCTCGATCGACCGCGCGCATCGAAACGAATCAGGGCGGATCGCGATGGCGACCTATCGGGACATACAGACTTACGTGAAGGAGCGCTACGGCATCGTCGCGCAAAGCGGCTGGATCGCGCATGTGAAGGAGCTCAACGGCCTGCCGATCAAGAGCCTGCGCAAGACCACCCGGCTCAAGCAGTGCCCGCAGCAGTGGCGCGGCGCGATCGAGGAGGCGATGCGCCATTTCGGCTGGCTCGGCTGAGCCGATTCGAGGCGGCGCGCGCCCATGAAAAAACGCCTTCGCGGCGGCTGCCGCGAAGGCGTTTCGTCGTCCGGAGCACGGCCGGGCCCGCGCTCGGGCCCGGCCGTGCCTCACACCGCGAGACACAGATACTTGATCACCACGTAGTCGTCGATGCCGTAGTGCGAGCCCTCGCGGCCGAGGCCCGATTGCTTGACGCCGCCGAACGGCGCCACCTCGTTCGAGATCAGGCCGGTGTTGATGCCGACCATGCCGTATTCGAGCGCCTCGGCGACGCGCCAGACGCGGCCGATGTCGCGGCTGTAGAAGTAGGCGGCCAGGCCGAACTCGGTGTCGTTCGCGAAGCCGATCACTTCCTCGTCGGAGGCGAAGCGGAACAGCGGCGCGAGCGGGCCGAAGGTTTCCTCCTTCGCGACCTTCATGTCGGGCGTCACGCCCGTCAGCACGGTCGGCTCGAAGAAGCCGTGGCCGAGCGCGTGGCGCTTGCCGCCCGTGGCGATGCTGGCGCCCTTGGCGAGCGCGTCCTCGATATGCGCCTCGACCTTCAGCACGGCCGCCTCGTTGATCAGCGGGCCCTGCATCACGCCGGCCTCGGTGCCGCGCCCCACCTTGAGCTTCTCGACCGCGGCCGCGAGCTTGGCGGCGAACGCGTCATAGACCTTGTCGTGCACGTAGAAACGATTGGTGCAGACGCAGGTCTGGCCGCTGTTGCGGTACTTCGAGGCGATCGCGCCCTCGACGGCCGCATCGAGATCGGCATCGTCGAACACGATGAAGGGCGCGTTGCCGCCCAGTTCGAGCGAGACCTTCTTGACGGTCGGCGCGCACTGCGCCATCAGCAGGCGGCCCACCGGCGTCGAGCCGGTGAACGAGAGCTTGCGCACCGTGGCGTTGCCGGTCAGCTCGCCGCCGATCGCCTTCGGGTCGCCGGTGACCACGCTGAACACGCCGGCCGGCACGCCCGCGCGCTCGGCCAGCACGGCCAGCGCGAGCGCCGAGAACGGCGTGGCCTCGGCCGGCTTGACCACGATCGGGCAGCCCGCCGCCAGCGCCGGGCCGACCTTGCGGGTGATCATCGCTGCCGGGAAATTCCACGGCGTGATCGCGGCGCAGACGCCCACCGGTTCCTTGGTGACGACGATGCGCTTGTCGCCGGCCGGGGTCGGGATGGTGTCGCCATAGACGCGCTTGCCTTCCTCGGCGAACCACTCGATGAAGGAGGCGGCGTAGAGGATCTCGCCGCGGGCCTCGGCCAGCGGCTTGCCCTGCTCGGTGGTGAGGATCAGCGCGAGATCGTCGGCGTGCGCGAGCATCAGCTCGTACCACTTGCGCAGGATGGCGGCGCGCTCCTTGGCGGTGCGGCGGCGCCAGGCCGGCCAGGCGGCGTTGGCCGCCTCGATGGCGCGGCGCGTCTCGGCCGCGCCGGCCAGCGGCACGCTGCCGAGCAGTTCGCCGTTGGCGGGGTTGCGGACTTCGAAGCTGGCGCCGTTGGCGGCGCCTTGCCATTCGCCGGCCAGGTAGATCTGCTGGCGGAACAGCGAGGGATCCTTCAGTGCTGCGGTGAATTCGGTGCTCATGCCTTGCCTCTGGATGCGGATGCCGTTGCGATGCGGTGAACGTGACAAGCCGCGTTCACGGCGGAACGCGGCTTGCCGGGCGATGCCGGTGGACCTCAGGCGGCGACGCCGACGGTTTCCTTCAGCACTTCCTCGAGGATGCCGAGCGCCTCGTCGAACACGGCGTCCTGGATCGTCAGCGGGAACAGGAAACGCACCACGTTCGAGTACACGCCGCACACCAGCAGCAACAGCCCGCGCTCGAGCGCGCGCGCCTGCACGCGCTTGGTGAAATCGGCATCGGGCTCCTGCGTGCCGGCCTTGAAGAACTCGACCGCCACCATCGCGCCCGGGCCGCGCACGTCGACGATCTGCGGCACCTCCGATTGCAGCGCCGAGAGCTTCGCCTTCAGTTTGTCGCCGAGCGCGGTGGCGCGCGCTTCCAGCTTTTCCTCGTCGATGATGTCGAGCACCGCGTGGGCCGCGGCCACCGCCAGCGGGTTGCCCGCGTAGGTGCCGCCCAGGCCGCCGGGCGCGGCCGCGTCCATCACGTCGGCGCGGCCGACCACGCCCGACAGCGGCATGCCGCCGGCCAGGCTCTTGGCCATGGTGGTCAGGTCCGGCAGCACGTCGTAGTGCTGCATCGCGAACAGCTTGCCGGTGCGCGCGAAGCCGGTCTGCACTTCGTCGGCGATCAGCACGATGCCGTGTTCGTCGCAGATCTTGCGCAGGCCGCGCACGAAATCGGCCGGCGCCGCGTAGAAGCCGCCTTCGCCCTGCACCGGTTCGAAGATGATCGCGGCGACGCGCTTCGGATCGATGTCGGCCTTGAACAGCATGTCGATCGCCTTCAGCGAGTCGGCCACGCTGATGCCGTGCAGCGCGTTCGGATAGGGGGCGTGGAACACGTCGCCCGGGAACGGGCCGAAGTTCAGCTTGTAGGGGGCGACCTTGCCGGTCAGCGCCATGCCCATCATGGTGCGGCCGTGGAAGCCGCCGGCGAAGGCGATCACGCCCGGCCGGCCGGTGAAGGCGCGCGCCATCTTGACGGCGTTCTCGACGGCCTCGGCGCCGGTGGTGAAGAAGGCTGCCTTCTTGGCCTGGCTGCCCGGCGCGCGGGCGATGATCTTCTCGGCCAGCTCGACGTAGGACGCGTAGGGGACGATCTGGTAGGCGGTATGCGTGAAGCACTCGAGCTGCTCGGCGATCGCCTTGACCAGCTTCGGATGACGGTGGCCGGTGTTCATCACGGCAATGCCGGCGGCGAAGTCGATGAAGCGGCGGCCCTCGACGTCCCACAGCTCGGCGTTCTCGGCGCGCGCGGCGTAGAAATCGCACATCACGCCAACGCCACGCGGCGTGGCGGCGTTCTTGCGGGCTTGCAGGTCGGCATTCTTCACGGGGATCTCCTTCCAGTCGGTCGATTCGGTTCGGTCAAGCGATGAGGGCCGCGGGAGCGCGGCCGATGGAGACGACTATAATCAGATTTGGCTCTGAAAATCAGAGCCATTCCTGTAAATATCTAGGAGCCAATTTTGAGGGCGAGCGTTTTGTCGGATTGGCTGGCGCAGCGGCTGGTGCGCGGCGGCGGCGCGCAGCCGGTCTATCGGCAACTGCATCGGCTGCTGCAGCAGGCGATCCTGTCGCGGGAGTTGCCGGCCGGCACGCGCGTGCCCTCGTCGCGGCTGCTCGCCACCGAGCTGGGGATCGCGCGCAATACGGTCACCCAGGTCTACGAGCAACTGGTGCTGGAGGGTTACGTGAGCTCGGCGACCGGGCGCGGCACCTTCGTGGCCGATACCTCGCCCGACGAGATCGTCGGGGCGGCCGAGCGCGATGGGGTCGAGGGGGGCGGCCGGGGCGCGGCGGCCGACGCAGGCTGGCCGGGCGAGGCGGCGAGGACGGCGCCGGCCGG
>NZ_VWWC01000162.1:0-16193 GCF_011753175.1 Burkholderia sp. Cy-637
TCCCGAACGATCCTGAGAAGCCGTTCGTGACCTCGGGCATTCGCCTGGGTTCGCCGGCGATGACCACGCGCGGCTTTGGCGCGAAGGAAGCGGAGATCGTCGGCAACCTGATCGCCGACGTGCTGGATGCGCCGGAAGACGCGGCCACCATCGAGCGCGTGCGCGGCCAGGTGGCCGAGCTGACCAAGCGCTTCCCGGTCTATCGCTGATCGACCATGCGCTGCCCGTTCTGCCGGCATGACGACACGCAGGTAGTGGATTCCCGCGTGTCCGAGGACGGCGCCGCGATTCGTCGGCGCCGCCGCTGCTCGGCCTGCGACAAGCGTTTCACGACGTACGAGCGGGTCGAGCTGGCCTTGCCGGCGGTGGTCAAGAAGGACGGCAGCCGCACCGAATTCGACCGTCGCAAGATCGTCGCGAGCATGCAACTGGCGCTGCGCAAGCGGCCCGTTGCAGCGGACGCGATCGACGCGGCGGTCGCTCGCATCGAGTACCAGCTGCTCGCCACCGGCGAGCGCGAGGTGCGCAGCGAAAAGCTCGGCGAGCTCGTGATGAACGAGCTGCGCGAGCTCGATACCATCGCCTATGTGCGCTTCGCCTCGGTTTACCGGCGCTTCGAGGATGTCTCCGAATTCGCCGACGTGATCGAGGAATTTCGCCGCGCCGTTCCCCCGAAGCCGGTCCGCAAACGCTGATCCCACGCTTCCCCGCTTCATTACCGACCTCCTGAACTCGATTCCGTCGTGACGATTGTCACCGGCGGTGTCGACGCGCGCCATTCGGCCGTTCGGCCAATGGCGCGCTCGCGTTCGTCTCGCTACAGTCCTCGCATCACGGTGATGCACGGGAGCAGACGATGGGCAGGGCACAAGGAATGGCGGGCGTCACGCTGATCGAATCGATGGTGGCGGTCGCGCTGATCGCGATCGTGGCCGCCTATGCCGTGCCGTCGTTCGTGGCCTGGCGGCAGCGCGATCGTGTCGAGGCGCGGGCCGCGTCGATGCTGGCGGCACTGGCCGCCGCGCGCATCGAGGCGCTCACGCGCGGCGTGCGCGTGGTGCTGTGCCGGGGCGACGGCGAGCCGCCCTGCGACACGGCCGGCAGCGCGTGCGGGCAAGCAGGCGACGGGGCCTGGTCGTGCGGATGGTCGGTGATGGCATTCGATGCTTCCAGCGACGGCGGCACGGTGCTACGCCGGATTCCCGCCGATCGGGACGTGCGTGTCGATGGCGCGGTGGCCGACGTGGTATTCACGCCGCCGGTCGGGCAGGTGATGGGCGGATTCCGGCGCTTCGAATTTTCGCCGCGCGCGGCGATGGCCGATGTCGAGGCCAGGCGTTTCTCGCGGTGCATCCGGATCGCCGCCGGTGGCCGAGCGCGCATGTCCGTCGGGCCTTGCGGAGCGCAACCATGAGGCGTGCCCGTGCCAGCGCAGGCAGCTCCCTGCTCGAGGTCACGATCGCTCTGTTGTTGCTTGCGAGCGCAACCATCGCCGTGCTCGGTGCGCAGCTTGCCATGCGTGCCGCTGCGGCGGATTCGGCCGCGCGCGCCACGGCGCTCGGCTTCGTGGATTCATGGGCGGAACTGGCCGGTGCCGGCGGCACGACGATGGTCGATTGGGAGCGGGCCTCAACCGTGCTGGTCGATCCGCGTTTCAAGCAGACCACGCGCGATGGCCTGGCGCGCGTCGAGCTGCGCTGGTCGCGCGGCTCGACGGCATTGCCGCAGGACGCCACATGTGAGCAGGCTGTCTCCACGGCGGTCCGCGCACCGCGAACCTGCATCTCGCTGGCGTTCTCCGGAGGAGGCGAGCGATGAGCCGACGGCGGCGCTGCCGCGCCCACACGCTGGTCGAGGCACTGGTGGCGCTGGCGCTGGCTGCTTTGGTGATGACGACGGCGCTGTCCTTGTACCGGACCCAGCGCGCGGCACATCTCAGCTCGATCGAGGCCGTGCGGGCGCGCGATGCTGCTGCCACGGCGCTGACGCTGATCGCCCGATCGGTGCGCATGGCGGGATTCAGTCCGCTCGACGCCAGCGGCGGCGTGCCGTTCGCGCCATTGTTCGGTTGCAGCGCCGGCCGTCCATCCGGCGAAGCGCTGCGGCCGGGCTGTGCCGGGGCCGGCGCGAGTTCCGACGGCCTGCTGGTGCGCTATGTCGGCGACACGATCTCGACCTGGCCGACCAGCGGCGGGCTCGTCACCGATTGTCTGGGACAGGGCGTTGGCGACGGCGGCTCGGCGCCGCTGGTGGTCGATCGCTACTTCGTGCGGGCCAGCAGCGTGACCGGCGAGCCTGAGCTGTATTGCGAAGGCAGCGGCCACAGCGGCACGGCCCAGCCGCTCGTCGAAGGTGTCGAGCGCTTGCGTGTGCGTTACCGCCTGCGTGGCCGCGCGGCATGGGACGAGGCCTCGTCCCTGGTCGACGACGCGTGGCAGCGGGTGC
The DNA here is from genome assembly GCF_011753175.1 of Burkholderia sp. Cy-637. Taxonomy (NCBI): domain Bacteria; kingdom Pseudomonadati; phylum Pseudomonadota; class Betaproteobacteria; order Burkholderiales; family Burkholderiaceae; genus Burkholderia; species Burkholderia sp. Cy-637. The sequence continues at coordinate 2,446 of NZ_VWWC01000162.1, forward strand.
AGGCCGTCGAGGTCTGCGTGCAGGCGCGCGGCGCGGCCGGTTCGAGGATGCGCCGTTACACCGATTGCGATGGCCGCAGCCAGCCGATACACGACGGCCGGGCACGCTGGATCTCGCGCCGCTGGCTGGCGGTGCGCAATGCGGCTTTCATGGACGGAGGCGACGGATGACGACATACACATGCGCCGCGCATTCGAGTCCCGGTCGCTTCGTCGTGAAGCTCCGGAAGGGGCGCGCCGGCGCGCGGCGCGAATGCGCGTCCGGGGCGGCGCTGCCCGGTGTGCTGGTGCTGCTCTCGGCCCTGCTGGTGGCCAGCGCGGCGGGGTTCGAGGTGTCGATGTCGGAAGCGCGTTCGGTGGCGGCATTCGCATCGCGCAGCATCGCGTTCCATGCGGCCGAGGCCGCGCTCGCCGTCTGCGAGCGCAGTCTCGCGGAGCGCGTCGCGTTTGCCGCCGAGCCGACGCGGGCCTCGCTGTCGTCCGGCGGCGAGGTTCTCGCGGTGGCGGGCGAGCCGGAAGGCTGGCGCCAGCGAGGCGCCCTCGAAGGGCCGGCCGCCTTGCATCCGTTCGCGCATTGGCCAGGTGCCGCGGCCGCGCCATCCTGCCTGATCGAGCGCTGGCCGATCGCGTCGCGGCCGCGCTGGCAGGCCTATCTGCTGACCGCGCGCGGCACCGGCAGTACGCGGGCCACCACGGTCTGGCTGCAGTTGCAGCTTGCCTTCGAGGACGGACGCCAGGTGGCGAGACGCTGGCGGCGTGTCGCGGCGGCGCCATGGTGAGCGGGGACGGGGTGGTGATGCAAGCTCCAAAGCACCCGGTATCTCGTCAGGGGACGATCGAGCGCCTGTCGCGCGGGCGCGGCTTCACCTTGATCGAAGTGATGATCGCGCTGGCCGTGGCGGCCCTGATCGCGGCGTTCGCGGTGCCTTCGTACCGGCGCCAGATCGATCGCGGCCATCGTCTCGGCGCGGTCACGGCGCTGTATCGAGTCGCGCAGGATCTCGCCGAGCGCGATGGCTTCGAAACGACAGGGCAGGGGGAAGGGATGGAACTCGGCACGGTGCCGGAGCAGGGGCCGCCCGTCTATCGGCTCTCCGCGGAGCCGGCACCAGCCGGGGGCTATTGGCTGAGCGCGACACCGGTGCCGAACGGGCCGATGCGCGACGATCCCTGCGGCACCTATCTGCTGCGTGCCGATGGCCTGCGCGGTAACCGTCCGCCGGGAGCGAGCGGCCCGGGCGTGCCGCGCCCGGAGTGCTGGACGATGCGCTGACGCGCTTGCGCGCGGCAGGCGGGGACAATGAGGCGATGAGGCGAATGCGGTCGAAACAGGCTAAGCGCGCGAGGTATCGCGCAGCCGGCGCGCTAGTCCTGCTTCCCGACGCCGGCCTTGGCGCCGGTCGTCGCGCCGCCCACCCTGATCGCCTCGGCGGCGGCCTTCTCGCGCTGGGCGCCCTTCCAGATCTGGTAGGCCTCCCAGACCGCGAAGCCGATTGACCCCCACTTGATGGCGGGGCCGGCGCCGCGCGTGACGAGCGAGCGCACCGGCTTGGCGAGCACGGCCGAGGCGAGCGAGCTGACGAGCGGATACTGGCTGACCAGCGAGCCGAGGCTGGCATTGAGCCCCTTCGCCGACTTGCTGAGCGAGCCGCCCGAGAAACCGGGCATCAGCAGCTTCAGCCAGCGGAAGTGGGTCAGGGCTTCGCGCAGTTCGCCGCCGGCCTGGGCGAGTTCGAGGCGCTCGACGTCCGAGCGCAGGATCAGCAGTTCCTTGCGCAGCGCGCGGTACTGCGTGGCGCTGAGCTTGCGCCGCGAACGCGGCTGGCGGAACAGGTCGTCCGATGCGGGTTGGTTCATGGCGCGTGGGCGTGAAAGGTACGGCGGGTTACGGGACCCGGGGTTCAGGGCTTGCCGCGAAACAGTTCGCGGTCCTTTTCGAGCTCGTGCAGGGTGGCCTCGAAGACGCTCGGCGCCTCGCGCAGGCCGGCGCGGGCCTTCAGGCCGCAGCCGAGCGCGCCGATCGCGTAGACCGCCGTGATCGCGGCCAGCGACTGCCAGCGGTAGCTGTCCCAGAAGGCGATCGCGATCAGCACGGTCAGGCTGATCAGGGCCATGGTGGCCAGCATCATCGCGGCGAGCCCGAGGAACAGCACGCCGATCAGGCGTTCCTTCTCCTCGGCGAGTTCGATCCCGAGCAGCTCCAGCCGGGTTTGCAGCAGCGCGAATACGGAACCGAGCAGGCGGCGCAGGGGGCCGTGTGCGGGATGAGGCGGTGGCGTATTGGTTGTCATGTTTGGAGCGCTTGCGCGTGCAGGAGGTGACCGGAGCCGGCCGGCGTGGTGCGCCGGCGGGCCCGGCGGCGGGACGCGGCGCCCCTCGCGGGCGCCGCGGGGGCGACGCTTACTTGCGGTTGATCAGCAGGCCGATCAGCACGCCCACGCCGGCGGCGACGCCGATCGAGGTCCACGGATGCTCGTGGACATAGTCGTCGGTCGCGCGTACCGCCTTCTTGCCCTTCTCGACGACCACCACCTGGACGTCGGCCGCCTTTTCCTTCGCCTGCTTCAGGCGCGAGAGCGCCTTCTCGCGAAGCTCCGACGCACGGTCACCGGTGGTGGCCGCCGCTTGTTTCAGCAGGTCTTCCGCATCCGCGAGAACGGTTTTGATATCCGACATCAGTTTCTCCTTGTTGACTTCCGACATTGCAACTCCCTTTGTGCAGAGGTACCGCGTAGCCGACATCCTAGCGAAACCCGTGCCCGCTGGCGAGCGGAGCGCCGGATCCGGCCCGGGCCTGCCGGACGGCATGCCGGGCCATGGTAAACGACTTGGCGATTGTAAGGAGGGAGTGAATCGCCGACGAAAAAGTTTCCCCAAACTTTCAAGCGGCAGGGAAAAAATGACAATTTCTCATGACGATCTGACGGAATAATCGTTGTCCGGACAGCCGCTTGTCGTAAGCTTGAGGTTTGGCCGCGCGCGTGCCGTGCGCGGTGCCCACCACCGGTTCATCCATCCAGGAGGAGCAACATGAGTCTGCGTCTTGGCGACATCGCCCCCGACTTCGAGCAGGATTCGAGCCTCGGCCGCATCAAGTTCCACGAATGGCTCGGCGATAGCTGGGGCGTGCTGTTCTCGCACCCGGCCGACTACACGCCGGTGTGCACCACCGAGCTGGGCCTGACAGCCAAGCTCAAGAGCGAATTCGAGAAGCGCCACGTGAAGGCGATCGCCCTGTCGGTGGACAGCGTGGAATCGCACAAGGGCTGGATCAGCGACATCAACGACACGCAGTCGACCAGCGTGAACTTCCCGATCCTGGCCGATGCCGATCGCAAGGTCTCGCAGTTGTACGACATGATCCATCCGAACGCGAACGAGACGCTCACGGTGCGCTCGCTGTTCGTGATCGACCCGAACAAGAAGGTGCGCCTGACCATCACCTACCCGGCCAGCACCGGCCGCAACTTCGACGAAGTGCTGCGCGTGATCGACTCGCTGCAACTGACCGACAACTACAAGGTCGCCACGCCGGGCAACTGGAAGGATGGCGAGGACGTGGTGATCGTGCCGTCGCTGAAGGACGAGGAAGAGCTCAAGCAGCGCTTCCCGAAGGGCTACAAGGCCGTGCGTCCGTACCTGCGTCTCACGCCGCAGCCGAACAAGTAATGGCTCGGGCGCCGCGGCGCGCCTGAATGCAAAAGGGCATCGCGAGTGATCGCGATGCCCTTTTTACATTGGCGCCCCAACCTTCAGAAGAAGGCCTGGATGCCGGTCTGCGCGCGGCCGAGGATCAGCGCGTGGATATCGTGCGTGCCTTCATAGGTGTTGACCACCTCGAGATTGACCAGGTGGCGCGCCACGCCGAATTCGTCCGAGATGCCGTTGCCGCCGAGCATGTCGCGCGCGAGCCGCGCGATGTCGAGCGCCTTGCCGCAGGAGTTGCGCTTCATGATCGAGGTGATCTCGACCGCGGCCGTGCCTTCGTCCTTCATGCGGCCCAGGCGCAGCACGCCCTGCAGCCCGAGCGTGATTTCGGTCTGCATGTCGGCGAGCTTCTTCTGGATCAGCTGGTTGGCCGCCAGCGGCCGGCCGAACTGCTGACGATCGAGCACGTACTGGCGCGCGGTGTGCCAGCAGGATTCGGCGGCGCCCAGCGCCCCCCAGGCGATGCCGTAGCGCGCCGAATTCAGGCAGGTGAAGGGCCCGCGCAGGCCGCTCACCTCCGGCAGCAGGTTCTCCTCGGGCACGAACACCTCGTCGAGCACGATCTCGCCGGTGATCGAGGCGCGCAAGCCGACCTTGCCGTGGATCGCCGGCGCCGACAGGCCCTTCCAGCCCTTCTCGAGGATGAAGCCGCGGATCGTGTCCTTACCGTCCTCGTCGAGCTTGGCCCAGACCACGAACACGTCGGCGATCGGCGAATTGGTGATCCACATCTTCGCGCCCGACAGTGCGTAACCGCCCGCCACCTTCTTTGCGCGCGTCACCATGCTGCCCGGGTCCGAGCCGTGATTCGGCTCGGTCAGGCCGAAGCAGCCGATCCACTCGCCGCTGGCCAGCTTCGGCAGGTATTTCTGCTTCTGCGCCTCGGAGCCGAATTCGAAGATCGGCACCATCACCAGCGAGGACTGCACCGACATCATCGAGCGATAACCCGAATCGATGCGCTCGACCTCGCGCGCGATCAGCCCGTAGCTGACGTAGCTGAGGCCCGGGCCGCCATATTGCTCGGGAATGGTCGGGCCCAGAAGGCCGATCTCGCCCATCTCGCGGAAGATCGTCGCGTCGGTGCGCTCGTGGCGGAAGGCCTCGGTCACGCGCGGCGCGAGCTTGCCCTGCGCATAGGCTTGCGCGGCGTCGCGCACCATCCGTTCGTCGTCGGCGAGCTGCTGGTCGAGCAGCAGCGGGTCATCCCAATGGAAGGCGGCAGCGCCCATGAGTCTTCTCCTTGCTTGACTGAGGTTCCGCTGTGCGGAACAATGTTTTGCAAATTGGCGTCCAGTGTAGCATCGTATGCATCCTTCCCGTCCCGATCCCACCACCTACGACGAGCGCCGCTTCGTCACCGCGCTGGCGCGCGGCCTGGACCTGCTGCGGGCCTTCCGTCCCGGCGAGACCCTGCTCGGCAATCGCGATTTCGTCGAGCGCACCGGCCTGCCGAAGGCGACCGTGAACCGCCTCGCCTACACGCTCAGCGTGCTCGGCTACCTGCGCTTGGACGAGGCGCTCGGCAAGTACGCGCTCGACGCCGGCGTGCTGTCGCTCGGTCACGCGCTGCTGGCGGGCAGCGGCGCGCTCGATCTGGCGCGGCCGCACATGCAGGCGCTGGCGCGCGAGATCGGCGCGGCTGTCTCGCTCGGCTGCCGCGACGGCCTTGACATGATCTACCTGGAGACGATCCGCAGCGAAACCGCGCTCACGCTCGGTCTCGCGCCCGGCTCGCGCCTGTCGATGCTGACCAGCTCGATGGGGCGCGCCTACCTGGCGGTGCAGCCGGCCGAGCAGCGCGAGGCCTTGTTCGCGGAGCTGCGGCGCGGCGTGAAGCCGGCGCGCGCGGCGGCCGCGCGCGTGGCCGCGGCCGAGCGCGCGCTGGCCGACTACGCGAGCGAGGGCTGCTGTTATTCGTTCCGCGACTGGCACGACGACGTCAACGCGGTGGCCGTGCCTTACCGCGAACCGCGCGAGCGGCGCTGGCTGATCCTCAGCTGCAGCGGGCCGGCGTCGTCGATGGGGGAGGAGGTGTTTCGCAGGCGCATCGGCCCGAAGCTGCGCGCGCTCGCGCAAAGGCTGGGCGAGCCGGGCTGAGGCCGGCCGGTGTTCATCTCGGCGCGAGCGGTGCGCCCGCCGAGGCGTCGCTCAAGTCAAACGTGGGCCGGCTGCGCGAACACCGGGCCCTGCATGAGCCGCACGTCGTACTGGCGCAGCAGCGAGAACTGCGTCTCGTCGGCCACCTGGTCGAAGATGATCGGGATCTTCACGCGCTGCGCGTAACCCACCAGGGCCTTGACCATGCCGTCGCGCAAGGCGATCGCGGCATCCATCTTGATGTAGTCGGGGCTGGCCATCTCCGATTCGACGGCCAGGATGCGGCCCGGATCCGGCAGCTTGTCGGCGACCTTGAAGCCGTGATGCTGGTAGCTCTTGGTCAGGTAGCCGAGGAAGGTCTTGTGCGCGACCGCGGCGGCCGGCAGCTCGATCACGATGCGCTCGGGGCTCAGGCCGAAGTGGCGCAGCACCGAGGAAAAATGCTTGCCGTGATCGTACTTGACGCTCTTGAGCAGCCGCTCGTGCACGCGCAGGAACAGCAGCCCGTGGCGCTGCGCGCCGAAGAAGTTGATCGCGTGCAGCGCCCGCGAGAGCCGGTCCACCGCTACCAGCGTCGGATCGTCGGTGAGCGCCTCGAACGGGTCGAAGGGCGCGCCGTCCGCGCGCAGCACCGCCTGGAAGCCAAGTTCGTCGCCGTAGCGTTCGATCGCGTCGGCCAGCGAGGAGGATTGCGGCGCGCCCGGCATCGTCACGTCGTAGATCGGTTGATAGGCACTGCCGAGCGTCAGCTCGTGCAGGCGCGCCACGGCCAGCTCGCCCTCCGCGGCCAGGGCGATATGCTCGCGCAGATAGGGCAGCTTGCCGGCTCGGTCGACCAGTTCGGGGATGGTGGGCGGGATCATGGATTCGTCGGGTGGGCGAACGGCCGTCGTGCAGCCGGATTACCTCAAGCATAGTAGCAGCGGGCACGATACGCGTTTCACCGTTTTGCTCATATGGATATCGGCCCGGATCGGCGACTCAGGGTATACGGCGATTACGATATCCATAATTGGTTTTACTATTCGTAACGCTCGACGCGCCGGCACCTTCTTCTTATCCCGCCTTGCGCGCGCCCACGAGCCGCCGCCGGGCCGTGGTGCGCCCGTCGCCGAACCGGAGCCGCCCTCGATGCCATTCCTGTCCCCGATCCCGATCCTTCCGCCGCCGCGCTATCTCCGAAACATCGTTTCAGGGAGCACGCGATGAGCGCGCCGCAGGCAAGCCCGGCCGAGGCCGGCGCGGCGGTGCTCGAGGTCGAGCGCGTGCTCGACGAGACGCACCGGCCCGCCTTTCACGCGATGCTGCTGGTGCTGTGCGGCGCCTGCCTGGTGATCGACGGCTTCGACGCGCAGGCGATGGGCTACGTCGCGCCCAGCGTGATCGCCGAATGGGGCGTGGCCAAGGCCTCGCTCGGGCCGGTGTTCAGCGCCAGCCTGTTCGGCATGCTGCTCGGCGCGCTCGGCTTGTCGGTGCTGGCCGACCGGATCGGCCGGCGGCCGGTGCTGATCGGCGCGACGCTGTTCTTCGCGCTGAGCATGCTGGCCACGCCGCTGGTCTCGACCATTCCCGCCCTGATCGCGCTGCGCTTCGTCACCGGGCTCGGCCTGGGCTGCATCATGCCGAACGCGATGGCGCTGGTCGGCGAGTTCAGCCCGCCGGCGCGGCGCGTGCGGCGCATGATGTTCGTGTCCTGCGGCTTCACGCTCGGCGCGGCGCTGGGCGGCTTTCTCAGCGCCGCGCTGATCCCGGCCTTCGGCTGGCGCGCGGTGTTCTACGTCGGCGGGGCGGTGCCCTTGCTGCTGGCGCTGGCGATGCTCGCCTGGCTGCCCGAGTCGCTGCAGTTCCTGGTGCTGAAGGGGCGCCTCGAGCGCGCCCGTGCCTGGCTGGCGGCCTTCGCGCCGGCGCTGCCGATCGACGCCGGCACGCGCCTGGTGGTGCGCGAGGCCGGCGCCGAGGGCGCGCCGGTGGCCGAGCTGTTCCGCGCCGGGCGCCTGCCCGTCACCCTGCTGTTGTGGTCGATCAGCTTCATGAACCTGATCGACCTGTACTTCCTGTCGAACTGGCTGCCGACCGTGATGCGCGAGGCCGGCTATTCCGCCTCGATGGCCGTGATCGTCGGCACCGCGCTGCAGACCGGCGGCGTGATCGGCACGCTGTTGCTGGGCAGCTTCATCGAGCGCTACGGATTCGTGCGCGTGCTGTTCGTCTGCTTCGTCTGCGCGGCGGCCTCGGTGGGCGCGATCGGGCTGGCGGCGGCCTCGCTGCCGTGGCTGCTGCTGGCCGTGTTCGCCGGCGGCTTCTGCGTGGTGGGCGGGCAACCGGCCGTCAACGCGCTGGCCGGCCAGTACTACCCGACGGCGCTGCGCTCGACCGGGATCGGCTGGAGTCTCGGTATCGGCCGCATCGGCTCGGTGCTCGGGCCGCTGGTGGGCGGGCAGCTGATCGCGCTGAACTGGAGCAACGAGGCGCTGTTCCATGCCGCGGCGCTGCCGGTGCTGGCCTCGGCGCTGTTCGTGCTGGGGCTCGGCGCGGCCACGCGCGGGCGTGACGGCGCCGCGCGCCGGGCCGCCTGAGACGCGCCCCGGCGCCCTGGTCGGACCGAGTCGGGCCGAGTCGGGCCGGGGTGCTTGCCGGGCCACGTTCAGGGAAAGGAAACGGAGCGGGATTCGATGGCGGCGCACGAGCCGGCAAGCCCCGCCCGCGGGCTGCTCAGGCCTCGCCGCGCACGCCGCCTTCCGGCACGCGCCGGCGCTCCCACAGCGCGGCCAGCACGAAGGCCAGCGAGGCGGCCACCATCACGCCGACCAGCGCATCGCTGCCCCAGGCATTCATGAGCGAGCCGGCCAGGATCGGGCCGCCGAAGCTCGCCGCGCTCCAGGAGGCCGACACCATCGAGCTGGCGGTGACCAGCGCGGCGCCGCGAAAGCGCTCGCCGCAGGCCACGATCGACAGCGTGTAGGTGCTGCCGGCCGCCGCGCCGATCACGAACAGCAGCGGCCAGCACAGCCAGGGATCGGTGATCACGAAGGGCAGCAGCGGCAGCAGCAGGGTGACCACGATGCCGGCGCCCAGGTGCACGCGGGCGCGGCCGAGCCGGTCGGCGAGCCAGCCGATCGGGAACTGCATGGTGGTGTCGCCGAGCAGGGTGATCGAGGCCAGCAGCACGGCCACGCCGGCCGCCACGCCGCGCTCGATCGCGTAGATCGGCAGCAGCGACAGGGCCAGGGTGTCGAACAGCGCGAAGAAGGCGGTGCCGACGATCAGGGCCGGCATCAGCGGCAGCACGCGGCGCCAGTGATCGTGGCTCTCCTCGTGATGCGGGCCGTCCGAGCCGGGCGGCCGGCGGATCGCGGCCAGCGTCGGCAGGGCCAGCAGGAACAGCGCGCCGCACAGCGCGAAGCGCGTGCCGTGCAGCTCGGCGACCTGGCTCACCAGCACCGGCCCGGCCATCTGGAACAGCGTGAAGTTGGTGGCGTAGATCGCCACCACGCGGCCGCGCGTGGCGTCGTCGGCGAGCTCGTTGACCCAGGCCTCGCCGATCGTGAACAACAGCATCAAGGCCGCGCCGCACAAGGCGCGCAGCACCGCCCAGACCACCAGGTTGTCCAGCACCTGCATCGCGGCGGTGGCCGCGGCCACCACCAGCACCGACACCACGATCGACTCGCGCGCGCCGTAGCGGCGCGTGAGCCAGGTCACGAACGGCACGATCGCCAGGCCCCCGCCGGCCTGCGCGGCCGTCAGCATGCCGACCACGCCGGTGCCGTGGCCGGCCTCGGTGAGCGCCAGCGCGGTCAGCGGCAGGGTGGCGCCGGTGCCGAGGCCGACCACGGCGACGCTGAGGATCAGGGCCAGGAAATCGCGGGTGAGGATCGTTTTCATCGGCCGAGATGCTACACCGGGCCCCGGTTCGGGGCCATGACGGGCGTGGAGGCCGGATGGAGGAACGATGGAGAGGGGCGGCGCGCCGGGCGGGGCACGGCGCGAGCTGACGCGGTCGGGATGGAATGGTGCGCATCGATCGAAATTGATGCGCGCGAGAAGGCAATCGAATCGATGCGGCTTGGCGCTCGACGCGCGCGGCGCGCGTCAGGCCCGCGCCAGCGAGCCGCCTTAAAGCTCAGGCCAGCGTCGAGGGGCCCGCGAACGGCCGCCGTTCCAGCGAAGCCGACCACAGCGTCAGCGCCAGCGCGCCCACCGCCATCGCGACGCCGACCCAGGGCAGTTGCGTGAGCGGCACGCCCGCGCCGATCGCCATGCCGCCGAGCCAGGCGCCGGTGGCATTGCCGAGGTTGAAGGCGCCCTGGTTCAGCGTGGAGGCCAGGTTGGGCGCCTCGATCGCGCGGTCGACGATCAGGATCTGCGCGATCGGCACGATCGCGAAGGCCAGCACGCCCCACAGGAAGATCGTCACCAGCAGCGGGATCGGCAGGTGCATGGTGCCGGCGAACACCACCTGCACCAGCCCGATCAGCGCCAGCGAGGCGATCAGCGAGGGCATCCGGCGCCAGTCGGCGAGCTTGCCGCCTAGCGTGCCGCCCACCGTCAGGCCCAGGCCGAACAGCAGCAGCACCAGGGTGACCTCGTGCGGCGTGAAATGCGTGACCTCCTCGAGGATCGGCGTGATGTAGGTGAACACCGAGAACAGGCTGGCCGAGGCCAGCACGCTGATGCCGAGCACCATCAGCACCTGCGGATTGCGCATCACGCGGAATTCGCGCGCGATGCTGGTCTGCGGCATCTCCAGTTGCCGGGGCAGGCACAGCGCGAGCGCGCCGGCCGCCAGCACGCCGATGCCGGTCACCGCCCAGAACGTCGAGCGCCAGCCGAAGGCCTGGCCGAGCGCGGTGCCCAGCGGCACGCCCAGCACGTTGGCCAGGGTCAGGCCGGTGAACATCAGCGCGATCGCCTGCGCGCGGCGGTTGGGCGCCACCAGGCTGCTGGCCACCACCGAGCCGATCCCGAAGAAGGCGCCGTGGCAGAACGCGGTCACCACGCGGGCGGCCATCAGCAGGCCGTAGCCGGGGGCGATCGCGCACAGCAGGTTGCCGGCGATGAACACCCCGATCAGGCCGAGCAGCGCCTGGCGGCGCGGCATTTTCGCGGTGACGACGGCGAGGATCGGCGCCCCGATCGTCACGCCCAGCGCATAACCGGAAACCAGCAGGCCGGCAGCCGGGATCGAGACGGCGAGATCGCGCGCCACGTCGGGCAGCAGCCCCATGATCACGAATTCGGTGGTACCGATACCAAACGCGGCGATGGCGAGGGCGAACAGGGGCAGCGGCATCGGGGAAGTCCGGGGGAAACGGGCCGGGTCGGGGCGTCGCGGGATGCGGCGCACGGGCGGCCGGGCAGGGATAGGCGCGATTCTATCTCAGTAAAAACCCCAATGAATGGGGCCCGATTACTTGTTGCTTGCGGGCGACGCGCCGGCGCCGCGCAGCCGGGATCGAACGGCAGGCCGCGGCGCGCCACGGGCGCTCAGGGCTGCGGCTTGGCGGGCCCGGGCGGCGGGTTCCAGCCGTTTTCGTAGAGGCAGTCCTCGAGCGGCAGCCGTTCGGCCCAGCGTGTCTCCTCGAGCATCGGACGCGCATAGAACGCGTCGACGTGGCCCAGGCAGAGCACGGCGATCGGCTTGGCGCCCTCGGGCATGCCCAGCAGGCTGCGCAGCGCCTCGACGTCGAACAGCGAGACCCAGCCCATGCCGAGCCCCTCGGCGCGCGCGGCCAGCCACATGTTCTGGATCGCGCAGGCCGCCGAGGCGAGGTCCATCTCCGGCAGGGTGCGGCGCCCGAACACATGGCGTTCGCGATCGTCGCCGAGCGCGACCACTAGGATCTCGCCGCATTCGCGAATGCCCTCCACCTTCAGGCGCATGAATTCGTCCTGGCGTTCGCCGAGCGCCTCGGCGGTGGCGCGGCGCTCGGCCTCGACGATCGCGTGGATGCGCTCGCGCAGCGCGGGCTCGGTCACGCGGATGAAGCGCCAGGGCTGCATGAAGCCGACGCTCGGGGCATGGTGCGCGGCGCGGACCAGGCGCGCGAGCACGGCCGGATCGACCGGCTCGGCGGTGAAGTGGCGCATGTCGCGCCGCTCGAAGATCGCGCGATAGACGGCGGCGATCGAGGAATCGTCGAAACGCATGGGAAAGGGACGCAGGCTGCCGGGCGCCGGGGGGCGGCGACCGAAGCCCGCAACGATAGCAGACCCTCGCCGCGGCCGCGTCGGCGGGCGGGGAACGGTTCCATCGACGTGGAGGGATGGCAGGGCGCCGTCGCGGCGGCGCGCGGGCGCTGGAAGCGGCGGCCGGAATACCCGGCCGCCGCGGGGCGCGGACCTGTCGATCCGCGCCGATCGGGGCCGCCACCGGGTCGTCCGCGGATGACGGACGGCGGGACGGCGGCCCCGATTGCGGCTATTGGCCGCATCCTGGGGCAGCGAGGACGGTGACGGCGCGCGGGCGCCGGCCGTCCTCGCACGCGATCACTGCAGGCCGGTGGCCACCTCGCTGCGCTCGCCGATCGCGTCGTGCACGTAGCCGTAGCGGCCGTTCGAGCGCGCGCCGAAATGGTAGAGCGCGTGCTCGACGAAGCTGCGCGTGCGCGCCGGCACGAACTGGCGGTTCGGATAGACCACCGCGAGCTGCGCGTCGGTATCGTCGATCCGGTAGTCGGCCAGCAGGCGAACCAGCTCGCCGCGCGAGATCGCGTCGGCCACGAAGCTCTCGGGCAGGATCGCGATGCCGGAGCCGGCCATCACGGCGGCGCGCACCAGCCAGGCGTCGTTGATGGTGTAGGCCGGCTGCAGCGTGACCAGGTGCGCGAAGCGGCCCGCGTCGACGAAGCGCCAGGCGAAGCCGTGCGAGTCGAGCGGCAGCGTGACCGCGGCGTGGCGCGCGAGCTCGTCCGGACGATGCGGCTCGCCGCGCTGCTCGATGTAGGCGGGCGAGGCGACCGCGACGAACGGATCGGGGGCGAGCGCGTGGCTGACCAGCGCCGCGCCGTCCTCGATCTTGCGCCCGGCGATGATGGCCGCGTCGTAGGAGGTGTCGAGCCCGTCGATCGGGCCGTCGGCGACGGTCAGTTGCACGCGCACCTTGGGGTACTGGCGGCGGAAGCCGTCGACCAGCGGCGTGAGCCGCTGCGGCGACAGCGAGCCCGACACCACGATCCGCAAGGTGCCGACCGGCTCGCGGATGGTATGCGCGACCGAGGCCTCGAGATGATCGAATTCCTCGAGCAGGGCGCGGCAACCGTCGAGATAGCGGGTACCCGCCTCGGTCAGCGACAGGTTGCGCGTGGTGCGATGGATCAGGCGAGTGTTCAGATGCGTTTCCAGCATCGCAATCGACCGCGTGACGAGTGCGTTCGACACGCCGAGCTTGCGCGCGGCCTGCCGGAAACTCTGCAGTTCGGCGACGCAGACGAACACCCTCATGGTTTGTATCTGGTTCATAGCTTGTCGGCCCGTTCGATGATTTTGCTTGTGTAATTGCCGTGTTGCGAGCACCCGTCGAACGCTGTCGGATCAGCTTCGGGTCGGAATTATGTAATACCCACGGCGCGGTAAATTGTTCAATAAAATCGGGAACCCAGTCAACCGATTAATGAGAAGATTTAGCCTGTATTTTTAACAGGTTTGATGAAGTGAAACGCGGTTTCGGAATCCGAATGAGTGCTTTATCGCCTTGTCTGGCGGGCTGTTGCGGGAAATTCCAGGGATTTTGAGGGGGCTTGGAGAATTTTGGATTTTTGTGATGCCGCGAATGTCGAGGATGCGCAATTCCGAATGAGGTGGCACGCAAAAGAATCAAGCGGGGTCCTTCGCGGATCGATGGCGCCGGGTAAATAAATGAGTCGGCACCCATTTCGATAATCGGGAATCGGTACCTTGGCGCGCGAACGCGCCGGCGCGGGGCGCGCCGAGCCGCGCGCG
>NZ_VWWC01000163.1:0-16061 GCF_011753175.1 Burkholderia sp. Cy-637
GGGCAGCGGCGGGGCCCGCAGCGGCGCGGTGGGCGGCACGCCGGGCGGGGCCGGAGGCGGCGGCGCCGGCAATGGAGATGCGCATGGATATTGAGCCCCGAGCGGGTCGTAGGCGCTGCTCGCTGCCCGGGAGCGGCGTCAGGGCTGGAAGGCGCGCCTCGATCCTGCGTCACGACGACGCGAACGATGCCGAGCGGCAACTCGCTCGATAGACATGCCGTAGCCCCCTGACGTCAATCCGACACTCTGCCGGATGGCTAGCGAATGCTTGAAACCGGGTGTTCGAGGGCATGATGTGACCAGGTCACGACGACGAGCAGCCGATTTGGCAGTAGACGATGCGGCACGTTGTCGGGATTGGATCTCCATGTCCGCGTATTCGGCACCGAGTGCTAACATTGCTAGCACCGCGATCATGGAGCGACTCATGGCTAATCTTCTGGTGAGAAACGTGGACGAAATGCTTGTTCAAATCTTGCGCGAGCGGGCTGCCGCTCACGGGCACAGCGCGGAAGCCGAGCATCGTGAAATCCTGGCAAGGGCGCTGCGCGAGCCGCAACGCAAGACATTCGCGCAAGCGCTGATGGGCATGCCGAACGTCGGTAGCGATGTCGATTTTGCGCGCGTGGACGATGGCGAGGCGGCGAATGTATTTGATTGACGCCAATGTGGTCAGCGAAATCCGGAAACGGGATCGTGCGGACAAGGGCGTGATGGCCTTCTTTCGCCAGGCGGCCCGCGACGATGCCGGCCTGTACCTGTCGGTGGTGACGGTGGGCGAACTGCGGCGAGGTGTGGAAATCATCCGTCACCGTGGCGACAAATCCCAGGCAACGCGTCTCGCGAACTGGCTCGATGGCGTGCTCCGGGAGTTTGCCGCGAACATTCTCGTGGTGGACAAGGAGATCGGGCAGATGTGGGGCTACCTGCGTGTGCCTCGCCCGGAACACTCGCTGGATAAGGTGATCGCCGCCACGGCCTTGATTCACGATCTGACCGTGGTGACGCGCAACGTGGACGATTTCGCCGGAACCGGTGCCCGTGTGCTGAACCCGTTCAAGGGCCCATAGCGGATCGACGCCGAATCCGCACGAACCTCGCCGTCGCGGCTGTTCCTTGAAAAGGCATGGCGCGCTTCGGCGAGGTCCGCTTCAACGAGGCCCGCTTCAACAGGCAGCCAGGTGGCTGCCTGTCACATTCCGCTGCTCAGTACCCGCTCCCCGGGTTCTCCCCGCCGCTGACGATCGCCACCCCCGAGCTGGTGCCCAGGCGCGTGGCGCCGGCCTCGATCATGGCCAGCGCGGCGGCGCGGTCGCGCACGCCGCCCGAGGCCTTCACCCCCATCTCCGGGCCCACCACGCGGCGCATCAGCCGGACGTCGTCGAGCGTCGCGCCGCCGTGGCCGAAGCCGGTCGAGGTCTTCACGAAGGCCACGCCGAGCTCGCGGCAGATCTCGCAGACGGCGACCTTCTGCGCCTCGTCGAGCAGGCCCGTCTCCAGGATCACCTTCAGCGGCACCGCGGCGCAGGCCTGCTGCACGGCCGCGATATCGGCCTTCACGTCGTCGAGGCGGCCGCTCTTGAGCGCGCCGAGATTGACCACCATGTCGATCTCGCCGGCGCCGGCCGCGATCGCGGCCGAGGCCTCGAAGGCCTTGGCCGCGGACAGGCCCGCGCCGAGCGGGAAACCGACCACCGAGCAGACCAGCACCGGGCTGCCGGCCAGCTCGCGCGCGGCCAGCGGCACGTTCGCCGAATTCACGCAGACCGAGTAGAAGCGATGCTCGGCCGCCTGGCGGCAGAGTTCGCGGATCTGCGCGTCGCTGGCGTCGGGCGCGAGCAGCGTGTGATCGATGGTTTGGGCGAGTTGGGCGTTGGAAAGCGACATGTTTTGGAACTCCACGGAGCGTGCGTCGAATGGATAGAAAAAACGGCACACGGAAAGTTGATGTTTTCACATCGGTTTGTTACAAATACGACATTCCGACCGGGCCCCCGCGCCCGGCACCACACGCGACGGGCAGGCAGGATACAGGCATGGAAACCAGGAAGGGCGAACGGATCAGGACGCTGATGAACGTGCTGCAAGGGCAGAACGCGATTCATCTGCGGGAAGTGGCCGAGCTGTTCGACGTGTCCGAGATGACGATCCGCCGCGACCTGGCCGACAATCCGCATGGCCTGAGCCTGATCGGCGGCTACGTGACGCGCCATTTCGATGCGCAGCGCAGCGATATCGGCGAATACCTGATCAGCGCCGAGAACCACCGGCAGACCGAGCA
This sequence comes from Burkholderia sp. Cy-637, assembly GCF_011753175.1. NCBI lineage: Bacteria > Pseudomonadati > Pseudomonadota > Betaproteobacteria > Burkholderiales > Burkholderiaceae > Burkholderia > Burkholderia sp. Cy-637. Next base: position 2,282 of record NZ_VWWC01000163.1, read on the forward strand.
GAAGCGCCGCATCGGCAAGCTCGCCGCCCAGTTCGTCAAGACCGGCGACACCATCTTCGTCGACTGCGGCTCCACCACGCCCTTCCTGATCGACTTCATTCCCGACGCGCTCGAATTCACGGCCGTCTGCAATTCGCTGAACGTGTTCGCCAAGCTGCAGCAGAAGCCGCATTGCAGCGTGATTCTGTGCGGCGGGGTCTATCACCGCAAGAACATGGTATTCGAATCGGTGGCCGAGACCGGCATCCTCGACACGGTGCGCGTCTCGAAGGCCTTCATCTCGGCGGCCGGCGTGAGCGATCGCTGCGGCGTGACCTGCTTCAACTTCCATGAAGTGGACGCCAAGAAGAAGGTGATGCAGCGCGCGCAGAACCGCTTCCTGCTGGTCGACCACAGCAAGTTCGACGAAGTCCGCGCGGCTTATTTCGCCGAACTGACCGACTTCCACTACGTGATCTCCGATGCGCAGCCGAACCCGCGCTACGAGAGCAGCCTGCGCGAACACGGCATCGCCCTGGTGACCTGAGCGCGGTCGGCGCGCTGCCTCAGGCATCGCGCGCGGGCTCCATCGCGTATTTCCCCTCCATCACTTCGGCCGGGCTCAGGTAGCCCGTCAGCACCTCGAATTCGCGCGTCGCGCCGGGCGCGAGCACGGCCACGTGGCCCTTGCGCTGCTCGGCCAGGTACCCTTCGGGCTCGCAGGTCGAGGGCAGCGCGAAGGCGGCCACCTGCTGGTCGGCGTTGTGCAGGATCCAGCGCGTCGCGTGCGGGAACTGCTCGGGGCAATAGGCGGTATGGAAGGCGCCGCCATCCGGATGATGCAGCCGGAAATGCGCCAGGCCGTCCCGGCCGGCACGCGCCTGGTTCATGAAAAACACGATCTCGGGGTCGTACAGCCCGGGCGTGTCGAGCGTGGCGAGCCGCTCGGGTTCGCGCGCCAGCGCCGCCGTGTAGTCGCGCCAGGCCGGCGTTGGCCTGACATGGGCCGGCACGCTTTCGCGCAGGCGCAGGCCGCCAGCCCCGAGCGCCTGCTCGAAGCGCCCTCCCGGCACGTAGGCGTAGTTCAGGTGCGCCATGTACATCAGGTCCATCGGCGCGCCGCCCAGGTTCGTCACCTGCATGCCGATGCGCATCAGCGCCTCGTGCTCGGCGAGCCGCACCGAGGGCCGCGCCAGGTAGTGGCTGCCGAAACCCTGCACGTATTCGTATTCGCCCGTCACCTCCAGCCAGCCGCCGTGCTGGTCGGCGCCCACCACCAGGCTGGCCCGATCCATCGACGCGCAGGGCATCTCGCCGTGCAGCGCGTGCGTGTCCTCCGGCCCCGGGCAGCCGTTGCGCAACAGGCCGCTATGGAACATGAAGCAGCCGTAGGTGTCGATGATCGAGGCCGCGCGCTTCGGCTGCCGGAACATCTGCTTCATGGTGAGATCGCGGCCGTCGAAGGCGGCGGCCCAGATCATCTGCCCCAGGTAGGGCAGCACCACCAGTTGCCCGCGGCGATTCTCCAGCCGCAGCGCCTCCACGCCCGATGGATAGGCGAAGGCGGTGACGCTCATGCCCTCGGCGCGGTACAGCGTGCGCGGCGTCTCGCGGAAGTCGTCGCGACGCAGTTCGATCTCGCCTCGCATGCTCAGGCTCCCGAGGTGTGGCGCGTGTCGACGTAGCGCGAGCCGGCATCGGCCTCGCCCGGCGCGTCGGGCGTCGAGGCCGGCTGGTGGCGCAGGCAGTAGTAGCCGTAGTAGACGATCACCACGAAGCAGGCCAGCGGCACCACGAAGGCGAGCTGCATGTTGCCGCCGGTGTGGTCGGAGATCAGCCCCTGGATCAGCGGCACCACCGCGCCGCCGACGATGCTCATCACCAGGATCGAGCCGCCGTATTCGGTGTCCTTGCCCAGGCCGTCGATGGTGAGCCCGTAGATGGTCGGCCAGCAGGGGCCGAGGAACACGCTCACGCCCACCGCCGCGTAGACGGCCGTGATGTTGTGCACGCTGATGGTGTAGGCGAGCAGGGCGATGCACAGCACGCCGTAGACGATCAGCACCTTGGCCGGGCCGACGCGCTTCATCACCAGGGTGGCGACCAGCTTGCCGACGAAGAAGGCGAAGAAGGTGGCCAGCAGGTAGCGCGAGGCGCCGCGTTCGCTCAGGCCGCCGATCTGCATCGCCAGCCGGATCGTGAAGCTCCACACGCCGACCTGCGCGCCCACGTAGAGGAACTGCGCGACGATGCCGGCCACGAAGCGGCGGTTGCCGAACAGCCGCGCGAGCGTGCCGCGCGCGTCGATGCGATGCGTGGCCGCGGTGCCGGTGTTGCCCTTGCAGGACGGATAGGGCGTCAGCGCGAACACCACGAACACGGCGGCCAGCACCACGATCAGGAACTTGTAGGGCTCCAGCGTGGCCTGGATCATCGCCAGTTGGTGCACATGCGCCTCGGCGGCCGACATCGCCGCGAGCTGCGCGTGCGAGGCGTCGCCCTGCTTGAAGATCAGGAAGCTGCCCATGTAGACGCCCGCCATCGCGCCGAACGGGTAGAAGGTCTGCGAGATGTTCAGGCGGCGCGTGCTGGTCTCGCGCGGGCCCATCAGCGTCGAATAGGAGTTCGAGGCCGTCTCGAGGAAGGACAGGCCGGCGGCGATCACGAACAGCGCCACCAGGAACATGCCGTACTTGGCCGTCGAGGCCGCCGGGAAGAACAGCAGGCAGCCGGTGGTATAGAGCAGCAGGCCGACCAGGATGGTGGTCTTGTAGCTGAATTTCTTCACCACCGTGGCGGCCGGGATCGCCAGGAAGAAGTAGCCGAGATAAAAGGCCGACTGCACGAAGGCCGATTCGAAATCGGACAGGAAGAAGGACTTCTTGAACTGCGCGATCAGCACGTCGTTGAGGTTGGCGGCGGTGCCCCACAGCGCGAACAGGCAGCACAGCAGCGTGAACGCGAACAGGGGCGTGCGATTCAGGTAATAGCCGTCGGGCGATTGTTCGATCCTGGCTCGGCTCATGGGTGTCTCCTTCCCGGGGTTGTCTCTCTGTCTGGTTGCGTCGATGGGCGGCGCCGCGCTCAGCGGCCGGCGTCGCGCAGGAAGCGTTCGAAGCCGGCCGCGTCGGCGTAGGACTTCTGGGTGCCGAAGCCGGTGACCGAATGCGCGGCATAGGCCGAGGCGTGGCGCATGGCGCTCGCCGCGTCGCGCGAGCTCGCGTAGTAGCGCGCGAAGCAGCCGATGTAGGCGTCGCCCGCGCCGGTGGTATCGCGTGCCTGCACCGGCACGCCGGCGACGTGCTGCACGCCCTCGCGCGAGACCAGCAGCGAGCCCTGGGCGCCCAGCGTGACCAGCACCTGCTTGAGGCCGCGCTCGACCAGCGCCTGCGCGGCACGCGCCGCGGCCTCGGGCGAATCGACCGGCATGCCGGACACGATCGCCAGCTCGGTTTCGTTGGGCACGAAGAATTCGACCGTGCGGATCCGCTCGAAATCGAGCGCGGCGGTGGCGGGCGCCGGGTTCAGCAGCACCGGGATGCCGTGCCGCGCGCCGAATTCGATCGCGTGGTAGACGGTCTCGAGTTCGATCTCGAGCTGCAGCACGATCAGCGCGCATTCGCGCAGCTTGGGCGCGGCCGCCTCGATGTCGGCCGGCAGCAGGTGCCGGTTGGCGCCCTTGACGATCAGGATGCTGTTGCTGGAATCGGGTTCGACGAAGATCGGCGCCACGCCGCTGGGCACGCCGGGCACGCGGCCCACGTGGGTGGTGTCGATGCCTTCGCGCTCGAAGTTGCGCAGGGTGTTGTCGGCGAACACGTCGTCGCCGACCTTGCTGACCATCACCACGCGCGCGCCCAGGCGCGCCGCCGCCACCGCCTGGTTGGCGCCCTTGCCGCCGCAGCCGAGCTCGAAGTTCGGCGCCTCCAGCGTCTCGCCGCGCACGGGCATGCGCTCGACGTAGGTCACGAGGTCGACCATGTTGCTGCCGATCACGGCGATTGTCTCCATCTGGGTCTCTTCCTTGTCATGAGGGCGGAGCGGGCTCGGTCGGAAGCGGCCCGTCGCGGGTGATAATGAAATCACATTAAATGTGATAATGCAATCTCATGATGTTAGTAGGGTCACACGATCGGGCGTGACGAAGCCGGGCCGGATTTCGGGCGGCCCGCTTCATCGAAAAGGGGGAGCGGCGGGCGCCGGCATTCGGCCGGCGCCCCGCGGCCCCTACATCCGCAGCCGGCCTTCCAGGTAGAAGGTGCGGCCCGGATACGGGTGGTAGACGAAGTAGCGCGAGTCGAACAGGTTGTCGATGCCCACGCCGATCTCGCTGAGCTTGCTCGGATGGAACGTGAACTTGGCATCGGCCACCAGGTAGCTGCTGGTGCCGCCGAACACGTTCGGGTTCGAATCGGTGTTGGTCAGCGTGTTGTACTGGCGCCCCGAGTAGCGCGCGGCGAGCGTCACCGCGTAGCGTTCGCCGATGCGGTAGGTGCCGGCGAGATCCGCGCGCCATAGCGGGATCCGGTAGAAGTACTTGCCGACCGTGGCCGGGTTCTGCGCGTTGGCGAGGATCCGCGACTGCGTGTAGGCCAGGCTCGCGATCAGGTCCAGGCCGCGCAGGCCGACATCCTGGCCCGTGTAGCTCAGCTCGACGCCGCGCGAACGCACCTTGCCGATGTTCTGGAAGTTGGTGACGTTCGGGATCACGGTGATGTCGGTCTGGCTGAAGATCGCGTTCTTCACCTCGTCCTCGAACAGCGAGAGCCGGAACAACCCGTTCCAGTGCGCCCACTCGGCGGTCAGTTCCTTCGACAGGTCGTTCTCGGGCTGCAGGTTCGGATTGTTGTTGACGATCGAGGAACCGGTGATTTGCCCCTGGAACAGCTCGCCCACGGTCGGGAAGCGGTAGGCACGCGCGATCGAGGCGCGCAGCGTCAGCTCGTCGGTCAGGTCGAAGGACAGCGAGGCCTTCGGCGAATAGTGATGCTGGTCGGCGCCGGCATAGGGCAGGCTGGTGCCGCCGAGCGATTGCGAGCCGCCATAAGCCTGCCAGTCCTCGTAGCGCAGCCCGTAGACGAGCTTCCAGCGCGGCAGGAAGCGCCAGGCGTCCTGCGCGTAGGCGGCCTGGGTCTGCGTGCGTCCCGCGAAGGCGTTGGCCAGGCTGCCGGCCGCGCCGTCGCGCCAGTCGGCGGTGTTGAAGGTGCGGCTGTCGGTGTAGTAGTTGTCGTAGTGGTAACCGAAGCTGAGGGCGTGGTTGGCCAGGCCGGCCTGCGCCGAGGGCGGGGTCCAGGTCGCCTTCAGGTCGAGCGTCTTCCAGCCGGTGCCGTCGCCGTAGGTGAGCAGGCCCGGGCCGTTGCCGGGCACGCCGGAATTGGCGGTGCGCGCCACGCTGTTCGACACGTCGTAGAGCGAGGCGATCGCCTCGCCGTTCCAGCCCGTCGCATGGTGCGTCCTCAGCGACAGCCCGTAGAGCCAGTTCTCGCTCCAGCCCAGGCTCGGCGCCAGCGCGGCGGCCGGGATGTTGTACTCGTAGCCGCCGATGTTCACCAGCCCGCTGTAGACGGGCTTGCCGTTCGCGTCGCGCAGGAAGCTCGGCGTGTCGCTGTTATAGGTCTGGTGCCAGTAGCCGAGCGTGAAGCCGCCCTGCAAGGTGGGCGTGAAGTCGTATTGCAGCTTCAGCTTGAGCTGGTCCTGAACGGTGTGCTCGATGCCTTCGCCGTTCACGCCGAGCACGGCCGTCGGCGTATTGGTCTGGTTGTTGTAGAACGAGGCGCCGGTCACCGGGATGTCGCCCGGTTTCGCCGGCGTGCTCGACTTCGCGAGCGTGGCGAACTGCAGCGGCTGGCTGGTGTTCTCCAGGTGGTTGGCGCCGATGAAGAACGAGAATTTGCCGATCCGGTTGCCGATCGTCGCGCTGCCTTCGCTGCCGTTGAAGTTGCGGTTCACGCCGAACAGGCTGAAGTGCTGGGTGAAGGCCTTCACGTCGGCATCGGCCTGGAATTGCGTCGGCATCCGGGTGCTGATCAGCACCGTGGCGCCCAGCGAATTGCCCGGGTAGAGCGCCGAGAACGGCCCGTAGATCACGTCCACCTGGCGGATTTCGGCCGGGAACACCATCGACCAGCGCGGCGGGAACGAATAGCTGTTGCCGAGCAGGTTCGACAGCAGCAGGCCGTCCGCGTAGACCAGGCCGCGCGCGCTCTGCGAATTGCTGGTGCCGCGTACCGCGATGATCGAATTGAGATCGCCGATGAAGCGCTTGCGCACCGCGAGGTTGGGCATGTACTTCAGCACGTCCTCGGTATTCACCACGTTCCAGTTCTCGAACTGGCGGCGCGTGACGGTTTCGGTCGAGGCCGGCAGGTTCGGGTCCAGCGCGGGGCGGGCGCTGCCGCCGCCGGCGGGCGAGGCGGCGCTGACGTTGACGGTCGGCAGCACCGCAACGGGGTCGTCGGGCGAGGGCGTCGTGCCGGAGGTGGGCCCGGCTTGCTCGCGCGCGGCTTCGGGCACGGCGGCAGCCGGGTTGTCGGCATGGGCCGGCTGGATCAGCAGGGGCAGGGAAAAGGGCAGCAGGCCCAGCGCGATGGCGCGGGCACGCTGCCGCGCGCGGACATGCGCCGCTCGGGATGTGTAGGACAGCATGGGATTTCCTGGAATGCATGGACATGCGGCTGCCCGCGCCAGGCAGGGCGTGGCGCGGCAGGCAACAGGCAAGGCTCAGGAAAACCGGGGCGGGGCGCGGGGACGGCCGGAAGGGAAGGCGCCGAGCGGCGTGAAGCGGGTGGACAGAACAGGCGCCGCGGCCAGCGCGACCAGCATCACCAGCACCAGCGGCGCGGGCGGCAGGCTGGGCAGCACGAGGTGGTCGGCGAGCAGGTCGCAGTAGCCGCAGGCGGCCAGCGGGTCGGTGTGATCCATCTGCATCGCGCTGTCGGCCGGCATCGGCATCGACATGGCCATCGACTGCGATGGCGCGTGCGCGGTCGAGCAGATCGCGGCCACGGTCGGATCGTCCGCGCGATGCGCCGCCAGCAGCTGGCTGACCAGCGGCGCGAGCACGATCAGCCACATGGCCAGCAGGCCAAGCCATGCGGTGAATCGGGTGCGGGAGCGCCGGAGCATAGGAATCGGGTGGGAAAAATCGCAGCGCAGTCTACCACCGGCGATGGGCGGGAGCCAGCCGGCGATGCGGGCCGGGCGGCGTTGCGCAGGCCGGCTCGCCTCAGGCACGCGGCGCGGCCGGCGCCATCAGGTTGAGCCCGAAGTCGCAGGATTGCGCCGCCAGCCGCGCGATCTCGGCATGCAGGGCCTGGGCCCGCTCGGCGCGGTGCAGCGCGACGTAGGACACCGGCGGCAGGGCGGGGCGCGTGCGCACCACCTCGAGCGCGCCGCTGTCGACCAGATGCGCGACGCAGGCTCGCGGCAGGTAGCTGATGCCGAGGCCCGACAGCGCCAGACCGATCTGCGCGATCAGGCTGTTGCTGGCCAGCACGCGTTGCAGGTTCACGCCCTGCTCCTGCAGGAAGCGCGTGTAGAGCTGCCCGGTGCCCGACAGGTTGCCCTGCAGGATCAGCGGCAGTTGCGCGATGTCGGCCAGCGCGAGCGGCGCCCGGCGCCGCGGCGCCACGCCCGCCGCGCACATCCAGGCATTGTCGACGCGGCCCACCGGGGTGGCCGCGAAGGGCTCGGTGGCGTGGATCCGCGGCACCACGATCAGGTCGATCGTGTCGGCGGCCAGGCGCTCGCGCAGCGTCGCGTTGAGGTCCACCTCGGCCTCCACCCGCACCTTCGGATACGCGGCCTGGATCGCCGCCACCAGGCGCGGCAGCCAGGTCAGCGCGGTCAGCTCGGTCACGCCGATGCGGATCTGCCTTACCAGCGCCTCCTTCGAGGAGATCTGCTCGACGATGCGGTCGCGCCGCTCCAGCAGATCCCGCGCGTGCTCGAACAGTTCCGCGCCCTTGTCGGTGAGCCGCGCGCTGCGATGCGCGCGATCGAACATGGTCAGCTCGAAGGCGCGCTCGAGTTCCTGGATGCGCTTGGAGACGGCCGACTGGGTGGTGTTGAGCCGCGCGGCCGCGGCCTCGAAGGAGCCGAGCTGGACGATCCAGTACAGCGCCTCCATCTGCTTGAAGGTCAGCATCGCGCGGCCCTCGCATGAAGAAAAGCGATATTTTCACATATCAAAAAATCGCTTTTTTTGCTTATTTCGGCTGCATAAGGTGGTGGCCTGATCGCGCCGACCCACCAACCTGGAGTGAGCATGGATACCGCCGTCGACAACCCGCCCGCCCCGCCGGCCCAGCCCGCCCCGCCCACGGTTCGCCGGCCGCGCCTGGGCCTGGCCTGGCAGATCGTGATCGGCCTGGCGCTCGGCATCGTGGCCGGGCTGGTGCTGAACCGTTTCCCCTCGCTGCGCGAGGCCGCCGTGGCGGGCTTCCTGCAGCCGGCCGGCGACATCTTCATCAAGCTGATCCGCATGATCGTGGTGCCGATCGTCTTCACCAGCATGGTGATCGGCATCGCCGGCGTGGGCGACGGCAAGTCGCTCGGCCGCATCGGCCTGAAGACCCTGATCTATTTCGAGGTGGTCACCACCATCGCGATCGTGCTCGGGCTGCTGATCGGCAACCTGCTGCAGCCCGGCGTGGGCACCGATCTCTCGCGGCTCGGCCATGTCGATATCTCGGGCTACCAGCAGGCGACCCGGCAGGTGCAGGGGCATCACGGGCTGATGGCGCTGCTGCTGGGCGTGATTCCCGACAACATCGTCGCCTCGATGGCCAAGGGCGACCTGCTGCCGGTGATCTTCTTTTCGCTGCTGTTCGGGCTCGGCCTGCAGGCGGTGCCGGACGAGTACCGCAAGCCGGTGCTGGCGATGCTCAAGGGCATCGCCGACACCATGTTCAACGTCACCGGCATGGTGATGCGCTACGCGCCGATCGGCGTGTGCGCGCTGATCGCGGTGACCGTGGCGAATTTCGGCTTCGCCTCGCTGCTGCCGCTGCTGAAGCTGGTGGCGGTGACCTACCTGGCCATCCTGCTGTTCGCGCTGGGCGTGCTCGGCCTCGCCGCGCGTCTGTTCGGATTCCGGATCATGACGCTGCTGCGCGTGATCCGCCAGGAGCTGATCATCGCCTTCTCCACCTGCAGCTCGGCCACCGTGCTGCCGCAACTGATGCGCAAGATGGAGGATTACGGCGCACCCAAGAGCATCACCACCTTCGTGGTGCCGACCGGCTATACCTTCAACCTCGACGGCGCCTCGATCTATCTGGGCATCGGCACGCTGTTCGTCGCGCAGTTGTACGGCATCCATCTCGGCTGGCAGGAGCAGCTGGTCCTGACGCTGACCATGGTGGTCACCTCGAAGGGCGCGGCGGGCGTGCCCGGCTTCATGTTCGTGATCCTGCTGGCGACGCTGGCCAGCGCGGGGCTGCCGCTGGAGGGCCTGGCCATGATCGCCGGGGTGGACCGCGTGATGGACATGGGGCGCACCGCGCTGAACGTGGTCGGCAATGCGCTCGCGCCGCTGGTGATCGCCAGGTGGGAAGGTCAGTATGACGAAGCGAAGGGCCGCGCCTATCTCGCCTCGCTGGAGCAATGAGGCCGGCCCTGGCGGGCCGGCGGGAATCGGTAATGACAGGAGCAAGACAGATGAGCAGTGAACGAGGCGCTTTTTTCCCCGAAACCCTGATGACGGAAATCAGGTCGCGTTTCCATCACGTCGATCGCGATATCGACGGCCGCGAGCGCCTGTTCCTCGACAACGCGGGCGGCTCGTTCCGCCTGAAGGCGGCCGTCGAGGCCTGGGCACGCGTGGACGCGCTGCCCGATTGTCCCGAGCGCATCCATGCGCGCGCGCTCGACCTTCAGGCGATCCAGGCCGATGGCGAGGCCGACGTGCGGACCATCCTGAACGCCGTCGGCGGCAGCGTCTATCCCTCGCTGACCGCCTCGAGCGCGATGTTCGAGATGGTGCGCGCGATCATGGAGAACGTGCCCGGCGGCAATGCCGTCACCACCATCCTCGAGCATCCGTCCTCGTACGACGCGATGACGTATTACGCGCAGCGCACCGGCAAGTCGCTGCGGCTCGCGCCGAGCAACCCGCGCACCGGCGGCGTCGACGTCGAGGCGATCGTCTCGCTGGTCGATGCCGACACGGCGCTGCTCAGCGTGATGGCGGCCTCGAACATCTCGGGGGCGAAATTCGAGCTGGCCGAGATCGTGGCGCGCGCGCGGGCCGTGAAGCCGGACCTGTACATCCTGGTCGACGCGGTCCAGCATGCGCCGCACGGGGTGATCGACCTGCGCGAGACGCCCGTCGACGGCATCAATTTCGCGCCCTACAAGTTCTTCGGCTGCCGTGGCTCGGGCATCTCCTGGCTGTCGCCGCGCGCGGCGGCGCTGCCGCATCACCGGCTGGCGGCGCGCGACCAAGGGGTCTGGGAGCTCGGCAGCCCGGCGCCCGCGCAGTTCGCGGTGGTGACGGCGATCGTCGACTACGTGGTGTGGATCGGCCGGCACTTCGTCGATTCGAACGATCGGCGCGCGCTGTTCGTGGCCGGCATGGAACGCATCGAGGCGCACGAGCGCGCGCTGCTGGCGACCCTGCTCGACGGCCGGGGCGGCCGGCGCGGGCTGCGGGCGATCGACGGCGTCGAGGTGTACTGGGATCACGACGAGCTGGCGCGGCGCGACCTGATCGTCGGCATCGGCTTCGCGAAACTGGAGCCGACGCAGGCGGTGCGCGAGTACGAGAAGCGCGGCGTGATCGTCTACGAGCGGGTGGCCACCAGCCTGTATTCGGGCCGCATGCTGAAGTCCTTCGGCCTGGCGGGCGCGGTGCGGATCTCGCCGCTGCATTGCCACACGCCCGAGGATATCGAGCGTTTCCTGGCCGTCACCGAGGAACTGGCCTCGGCTTGAGGCCGCGATGCCGGGTTCAAAGATAACCCCGGATCAGCTTCGTCACCCAGCGCCACACGCCGCCGCAGCCCGCCGCCCGGCAGCGCGCGTCGGGGTCCTCCAGCAGGTGGCCGTCGGCATCGGCCACCGGGCTCGCATGGCGCAGGTAGAACGCCACGCTGTCGCGCAGCGGATCGGCGCCATCCTCGGGGATATCCATCCACAGGCCGTTTTCCGTGTTGGCGTGCGCCGACAGCGGATCGAAGTTGTAGCTGCCGAGGTAGTAGCGATGGCCGTCGATGCGCACCAGCTTGGCGTGCATCATGCGGTTCTCGCGGTCGTGATACTCGCGCACCTCGATCCCGGCGTTCACCAGGTCCGGCAATTCGTCGGCATAGGCGCGACCGACCGCCGGGAATTCCTGCGCGGTGCTGGCCAGCGAGGCGCTCACCAGGGTCACGCGCATGCCTTCGCGTTGCTTGCGTTCGAGTACCTCGCGCAGCGCCGGCACCAGGATCAGGTAGGGGTTGATGACGAGGATGTCGTGTTGCGCCGCTTCGAATTCGTGCAGCATGTCCTGCAGCGTGCCGGGCGAGCGCTTGTCGGGCTGGTCGTGCACGTAGCGCAGGCGCTCGCAGGCGATCGGGGTCCAGCTCGGATCGAAGGGGACGCCGGCGGCATCCTTCGCGTCGGTTGCGCCCGCATCGATATCGAGCGGCGCCAGCAGGCGCTCGCGCCAGTAGCGGATGCGCGTCGGATCGAGCGCGGCGTAACCCTGCGAGATGCGATAGGGCGAGTCGATGCCGAGGAATTTCTCCGGCTCGGGGCTGACCGCCGCCTCGCTGCCCCAGAACAGGTCGAAATGCTGGTGCATGGCATGCAGGGTCGAGGCATCCTGGCCGGCATCGCCGGCCACCATCAGGTCGCGCTCGCTGAGCCAGTTGCGGAAGCTCGAATCCCAGATCGAGGTGCTGCCGATCACGGCGGTGTCGCCGACCAGGAACAGCTTGTCGTGCATGCGATGCGAAAGCTCGGCCAGTTGCGCGCGCGGGTGGAAGATGCGCAGCGCCAGCCCGGGCGCCACCTCGTGCAGCGCGACGATCAGCTCGTCCTCGATCGGGTAGTGCGGCTCGGGGCCGATGCCGTCGATCAGCAGCTTGACCGGCACGCCGCGGCGCGCGGCCTGCACCAGGTGGCGCAGCACCAGGCTGCCCGTCTGGTCGAGCTCGAAGATGTAGGCGAGGATGCGGATCTGCTCGGCGGGCGCGGCGCGATCGATCAGCGCGATGCGCGAGGGCAGCAGCTGGCTGTCGTCGAGCGGCGCGATCAGGTCGACGCATTGGGCGTGGGCTTGCAGCGACCCGGCCAGCAGACCGGCGGCGATGAGCATCAGGCTTCTTCTTGTTGTCGTCATGGTGCGGCGAGCGGGTTCGATTTGTTGTGCGGATCGGGAGGATCGATGCGTCTCGTCAGGCAGCTACCGCCGGATTGTAATCGCCCGGCCCGGCCTGCATTACGCCCGAGGTGCCAATCCTCGGATTTCAATCCATGTACAACTCGATCCGATTCCGCCCGCGTGCCTTGGCGACATACAGCGCCTTGTCGCAACGCGTGAGCACCTGGTCGACGCCGAGATCGGCGGCGCTCATGCGGTCGATGCCGATGCTCACGGTCAGCGCCACCAGCCGCTCGCCGACCGCCAGCGGTGCCTCGGTCATGCGCTGCTGCAGGCGCAGGCCGTAGTCGATCGCGGCGTCGATGCTCAGGCCCGGCAGCACCACCGCGAATTCCTCGCCGCCGATGCGCCCGACGATATCGGTGCTGCGCGCCTCCTGCCGCAGCAACTGGGCGAAGTGGCGCAGCGCGCGATCGCCGAGCGCATGGCCCCAGCGATCGTTGAGCGACTTGAAGTGGTCGAGATCGAGCATCAGCACCGCCGCCTCGCCGTGGCCGGTGTGGCGCAGCCGCATGAACACGGCCTCGCTCTGCGCCAGGAAATCGCGCCGGTTGGCCAGCTCGGTCAGGTGGTCGATGGTGGCGAGCTCGTGCAGCTCCGCCTCGATGCGCTTGCGCTCGGTGGTGTCGGTGATGAAGCCGTGCCACAGCGTGCCGCCGTCCGCCTGGCGCTGCGGCCGCGCCTCGCCGTGCCGCCAGCGCAGGCCCTGGCGCGGCAGCTGCACGCGGAATTCGAGCCGCCACGGCGTCAGCAGCGCGGCCGACTCGCGCAGCGAGTGCCGGTAGGCGGCGAGGTCGCGCGGGTCGATGCAGGCCTCGACCGGCGCCGCGCTGCCGGCCACCTGCGCGGGCTCGAGTTCGTAGATCTGCTGGATGCCGCGGCTCACGTAGCTGAAGAAACGATCGCCCGCCGCCGTCTCGCGATACTGGAACACCAGGCCGTCCACCTCGTCGGTCAGGTTGGTGATCAGGTCGATGGTCTGCTGCAGGCGCGCGGCGGTCTCGCGCAGCGCGGTGATGTCGGTGGTCGCGCCCACCATGCGCAGCGCCCGGCCGTCGCCATCGCGGGCGATCACCTTGCCGCGGCTGCAGATCCACTTGTAGCCGCCGTCCTTGCAGAGGATCCGGTGCTCGACCTCGTAGCGATCGGTCCTGCCCTCGAAGTGCGCATGCATCTCCGCCTGGACATACTCGCGGTCGTCGGGATGCAGGCGGTCCACCGCATCCTCGATGCGGCTGCTCAGTTCATGCGGCGCATAACCGAGGATCGCCTTCCATTCCGGCGAGTAGCGGATCTCGCCGCTGGCCACGTCGCGATCCCAGATGCCGGTGCCGCTGCCGTTCAGCGCCAGCGCGACCAGTTCCTGGTCGATGGTGTCGACGGTGCCGGCACGGGGGGGCGACGTGGCCAGCGGCGAGATCCGCTACTCGC
>NZ_VWWC01000164.1:0-16155 GCF_011753175.1 Burkholderia sp. Cy-637
CCGGGCGCCACGGGCGCGCGCCGCATCCGCCCGCACCAGGCCGGAAACCGCGCCCGGCGCACGATCCCGCCGAGCGCTCGAAATCGGCGCGAAGCCGGGCACGAAAACATGCGCGGCAATGGCATGAAGCTTGCGGAAGGCTTGCCGCGGACGGCCGGGAAACGGGCGGCGGCCTCCGCGTGCATCGATCCGCCCCACCACGCATGGATTCCCCGGAGCTCATCGATGACCACCCTCCGTGCCTCGCTCTCGAGCGGCAACTGGCGCTCGCTGCTCGCCTGCTTCCTCTACTTCGACACGGGCTTCACCGTGTGGGTGCTGTACGGGCCGCTCGCGCCCTTCATCGGCAAGGACATCGTCATGTCGGCCGCGCAGCAGGGGTTCCTGGTCGCGGTGCCGGTGCTGGCCGCCGCGATCCTGCGCGTGACGCTGGGCAACCTCTACCAGTCGACCGACGGGCGCCGCATCGCCCTGATGGGCGTGCTGCTGTCGGCGATCCCCGCGGTGGTGCTGCCCTTCGTGCCGGGCACGCCCTCCTACACGCTGCTGCTGGTGCTGGGCGTGTTCCTCGGCATCGGCGGCGCGAGCTTCGCGGTGGCGCTGCCGATGGCCGGCAGCAGCTATCCGCCCAAGGTGCAGGGCCTGGTGCTGGGCCTGGCGGCGGCCGGCAACATCGGCGCGGTGCTGGACGGCTTCCTGTTCCCCCACATCGCGCAGGCGCTGGGCTGGAAGTTCTCGACGGCCGCCGCCCTGCCGCTGCTGGCGATCGCCGGTTTCGCGCTGTTCGCCTGGGCCGAGGACCGCGGCGAGAAGTCGGGCAGCACGCGACGCGCGATGGCGGCCTTCCTGGTCTCGCTGGCGGGCCTGGTGGCGCTGGTGCTGGCGGTCCATGCCGGCCTGTTCGGCGCCGGCAAGACCGGCGTGCTGCTGTTGCCGGTGCTCGGCGCGCTGCTGGCCATCGCGGTGCTGCCGGCCCGCTATCGCGCGGTGCTGGCCGAGCGCGACACCTGGGTGGTGATGCTGGTCTACAGCATCACCTTCGGCGGCTTCGTGGGGATGTCCTCCTACGTGAGCCTGCTGCTGACCAACCTCTACCAGATGCCGAAGATCGACGCGGGCCTGTTCATGTCCCTGCTCGCCTTCCTCGGCGCGATCGTGCGGCCGTTCGGCGGCTACCTCGCCGACCGCGTGACCGGCGTGCGCGCGCTGATCGTGCTGCTGGCGATCATCGCCGCGGCCGACTTCGCGTTCGCCGCCTGGATGCCGCCGCTGGCGGGCGGCATCGCGCTGCTGGTGTGCCTCTACCTCGCCTTCGGCCTGGGCAACGGCTCGACCTTCCAGCTGGTACCGCATCGCTGGCACGGCCGCACCGGGCTGCTGTCGGGGATCGTCGGCGCGGCCGGCGGCATCGGCGGCTTCTACCTGCCGGTGGTGATGGGCATCGCCAAGGAAAGCACCGGCAGCTACCAGCTCGGCTTCGCGACCTTCGGCGCGCTGGCCACCGTCGCCTGCGGCCTGGTGGTGATGCTGCGCTCGCAATGGCTCGGCTGGGCCAGCACCGCCGGCGCCGGCGCCCCGGCGGGCGTGGCGCTGCATGCCGCGCACGCCACCGAGTGAGCCGGCGCTGGCTGCGCTGCCGGGCCGGCAGTGGAGCCAGCCGTGATGCGAGAGGCCGGGCCGAACCGTCCCGATTCGAAGCCAAGCTTCCGGGCGCGGCGTCGAAGCGGCACCCGGAGCGCCCGATCGAGCGGCAAGACGGGCCGCCGGGCAAGGCCTGCCGAAGCCGGTACCGCCCGCCCACGAACGAGCAGCCGGCACGCCGGCCCCTCTCGCCATCCGGGCCACGCCATCGCCGGCCAACCACCGCGCCGGGGCCGGCCCGCGCCGATGGTAAAATTCCGGGTTGACTCTCTCCACGCCCGACCGGCAGCCCCATCATGTCCGACACCCGCCCCGACACCCTTTTCGCCCTCACCGCGCTCTCGCCGCTCGACGGCCGCTACGCCAGCAAGACGGAAGCCCTGCGCGACTGGCTCTCCGAGGCCGCGTTCATGCGCCACCGCGTGACCGTCGAGGTCCACTGGCTGATCGCGCTGTCGCGCGCCGGCTTCGCCGAAGTGCCGCGTTTCTCGGACGCCTCCGAGCAGTTCCTGCTGCAGCTGGTCGAGCGCTTCACCGCGCACGACGCGGCGCGCATCAAGGAGATCGAGCGCGTCACCAACCATGACGTGAAGGCCGTCGAATACTGGCTCAAGGAGTCGGTGAAGGGCCAGGCGGAGCTCGAACGCGCCAGCGAATTCATCCACTTCGCCTGCACCTCGGAAGACATCAACAACACCTCGCACGGCATGATGCTGGCCGGCGCGCGCGACAACGTGATCGTCCCCGCGCTGCGCACCGTGCACCAGCGCCTGGTCGCGCTCGCGCACGCCCAGGCCGAGCAGCCGATGCTCTCGCGCACGCATGGCCAGCCGGCCAGCCCGACCACGCTCGGCAAGGAAATCGCCAACGTGGCGGCGCGCCTGGCGCGCGCCATCGAGCGCATCGCCAAGGTCGAGCTGCTCGGCAAGATGAACGGCGCGGTCGGCAACTTCAACGCGCACCTGTCGGCCTATCCCGGCTTCGACTGGGAAGCCTTCTCGAAGGACGTGGTGGAGAACCGCCTGAAGCTGAGCTTCAACCCCTACACGATCCAGATCGAGCCGCACGACTACATGGCCGAGCTGTTCGACGCGGTGGCCCGCGCCAACACCATCCTGCTCGACCTCGACCGCGACGTGTGGGGCTACATCTCGCTGGGCTACTTCAAGCAGAAGACCAAGGCCGGCGAGATCGGCTCCTCGACCATGCCGCACAAGGTCAACCCGATCGACTTCGAGAACTCGGAAGGCAACCTGGGCCTGGCCAACGCCACCCTGCGCCACCTCTCGGAGAAGCTGCCGGTGTCGCGCTGGCAGCGCGACCTGACCGATTCCACCGTGCTGCGCAACATCGGCGTGGCGTTCGGCTACTCGCTGCTCGCCTACGACGCGCTCACCCGCGGCATCGACAAGCTCGAGGTCAATCCGGCACGCCTGGACGAGGATCTCGACAACTGCTGGGAAGTGCTGGCCGAGCCGGTGCAGACCGTGATGCGCCGCTACGGCATCGAGAACCCCTACGAGCAACTGAAGGAACTGACGCGCGGCAAGGGCATCACGCGCGAGGCGCTGCAGCAGTTCGTCGGCGGCCTGGCGATCCCGCAGGACGCCAAGGACCTGCTGCTGGCGATGACGCCGGGCTCGTACATCGGCAAGGCGGTCGAGCTGGCCAAGCGGATCGCGTAAGACGCATCGCCGCATCGCGCGCGGCACCCGCCGCGCGCGATGCAGACAAAAGCAAAGGCGCCCGGGGCTTGTTGCCGCCGGGCGCCTTTTTTCATGCCTTTCGGTTGATGCGGGCCGGCTGCCGCCGGCCCGCCTGGTCGCAAGGACGACTCAGGAAATCAGGACTTGGTCGCGAGCTTCAGCTTGGCCAGCACCTCGTCGACCATCTGCTCGGGCGTCTGGTCGATGCCGACCTGCACCGCCTCGTCCTCGCCCGGCACTTCCAGCGTGTCGAGCTGGCTCTTCAGCAGCGAGGGATCGAAGAAGTGGCCGGTGCGCGTCTTCAGGCGCTCGCTCAGCACCTCGACGGTGCCGTGCAGGTAGACGAAACGCACGTCGGCGTCCTGGCCGCGCAGCACGTCGCGATACGAACGCTTGAGCGACGAGCAGGTGAACACGGCGGTCTCGCCGGCACGCTGCTTCTCCTCGATCGCCGCGCGGATCGACTGCAGCCACGGCCAGCGGTCGTCGTCGGTGAGCGGGATCCCGTGGTGCATCTTCTCCTTGTTGGCGGCGCTGTGGAACGCGTCGCCGTCGGTGAACGTACACCCGAGACGCTCCGCCAGCAGTTCGCCGATGCGCGTCTTGCCGGCGCCCGAGACGCCCATTGCGATCAAAATCATTGACTACCCCTTGCTTGTTACAGAACGGTGGCGAGCACCATCGTGAACGCGAGGCCGAGCAGCGAAATCAGCGTTTCGAGCGCCGTCCAGGTCTTGAACGTCTGACCCACGGTCATCCCGAAATATTCCTTGATCAGCCAGAATCCGCCGTCGTTCACGTGCGAAAAGATCAGCGAGCCGGAGCCGGTGGCCAGCACCAGCAGCTCGGGCTTGACCGTGCCGCCGGCGGCCGCCGCGATCGGCGCGACGATGCCGCAGGCGGTGGTCATCGCGACCGTGGCCGAACCCGTCGCCAGACGGATCAGCGCGGCGGCGAACCAGCCCAGCAGCAGCGGCGACAGGTGGGCCTGGGTGGCGGTGGCGACGATCTGCTGCGAGATGCCGCTGTCGCGCAGGATACCGCCGAAGCCGCCGCCCGCGCCGACGATCAGCGTGATGCCGGCGATCGGCGCCAGGCAGTCGCCGCAGAACTTCTGGATCTGCTCGCGGTTGAAGCCCTGCTTCGCGCCGAAGGTCCAGAAGCTGACCAGCACGGCGATCAGGAGCGCCACGTCCGACGTGCCGGCGAAGCGCAGCAGGTCGTTGGGCAGCGTCTTGGGCGCGAACAGCAGGTCCGCCCAGCTGCCGATCAGCATCAGCGCGACGGGCAGCAGGATCGTGAACAGCGTGATGCCGAAGCTCGGCAGCTCGCGGTCGCGCTTGGCCTGGTCGCCCGAGTCGATGAACTGCGCGGCCAGCGGGTTGTTTTCCGGCAGCTTGACGTACTTGTGGATCACCAGCGCGAACAGCGGGCCGGCGATGATCGCGGTCGGAATCCCGACGATCAGGCCGTAGGCGATGGTCTTGCCGATGTCGGCGCCGTATTGCTGGACCGCGAGCAGCGCGGCCGGGTGCGGCGGGATCAGGCCGTGCACCACCGAGAGGCCCGCCACCATCGGCAGGCCGACCAGCAGCAGCGATTTGCCGGTGCGCTTGGCGACGTTGAACGCGATCGGGATCAGCAGCACGAAGCCGACCTCGAAGAACACCGGCAGGCCGATGATGATCGCGACGAACATCATCGCCCAGTGGATGTTCTTCTCGCCGAACCAGCCGATCAGGGTGACGGCGATCCGTTCGGCGCCGCCCGATTCGGCCATCATCTTGCCGAGCATGGTGCCCAGGCCGACCACGATGGCGATGTGGCCCAGCGTGTTGCCGTTGCCGGTCTCGAACGACTTGACGATCTTGTCCATCGGCATGCCGACCACCAGGCCGAGGCCGAGCGAGACGATGATCAGCACCAGGAACGGATAGATCTTGTAGCGCGCGATCATGACGATCAGCAAGACGATCGCGATCAGCGCGCACACCAGCAGCATGCTGCCTTGAACAGCCCCCATGGACTCCTCCTTGGATTGTTGGCACCGGGCAGGCGAGCAACGACGCCCGGCCTTCTTCAATGGGCCTGCAGGCGCGCCGCCGGCGCCCTACAGGACGCTGAATTCTACTTTCGTTTCGCGATGCGCGATAGAACCGGTTCCATGCGCAAAAACCCCTATAAAAGCAGCCAAGTCTGAGGAATCGTACGCGATGCCGGCCGGGCCTGCAGCGAGCTCGCGCTCACGCGGATCACGATAGGGGAAGCGGGGAATGGATGAAGGCAGGCCGCGGCTCGCCAGCGAGCCGGGAGGATGGGATCGGCGGCAGGCGAGCCGGGCCGGCGCGGGCTGGCGTGAGGATCACGCGGCAGGCGCGCCCGGCCTCGGCAAGCAGCGCTCCCGGGCGGCCGCCGCGGGCATCCCGCCCAGGCCGCGCGGCTTGCCTGCGAGCGCGTTCAGCGCGGCAGCTGGCTGGCCGCCTGGGCGAGGCGCGTGACCTCGGCCCAGTCCTGCGCGGCCAGTGCCGCCTTCGGCGTGAGCCAGGAGCCGCCGACGCAGACCACGTTCGGCTGCTTGAGGAAGTCGGGGGCGCTCTGCGCGCTGATGCCGCCGGTCGGGCAGAACTTCAGCGTCGGGAACGGGCCGTGGAAGGCCTGCAGCATCGGGATGCCGCCGGCCTGCTGGGCCGGGAAGAACTTCACCACCTCGTAGCCGAGCTCGAGCGCGGCGATGATGTCGGTCGGCGTCATCACGCCGGGCAGCAGCGGCAGGCCCGCGTCCTTGGCGGCCTGGTGCATGTCGCGCGTGAGGCCCGGCGAGACGCCGAACTGCGCGCCGGCCTTCTTGGCCAGGGCGCAATGCTCGGGACGCGTGATGGTGCCCACGCCGACCACGATGTCGTCGGCCAGCTGGCTGGCACGCTCGATCGCCTTCAGGCCCGCCTCGGTGCGCAGCGTGATCTCCAGCACCTTCACGCCGCCCGCGTGCAGCGCGCGCGACACGTGCTCGCCCTGCTCGACCGTCTCGAACGCGAGGACCGGAATCACCGGGCCGAGTTTCACGATGTCGTGGATCGTCTTCATCTGCTGCTTCTCCTGTAACTGGATTCGTCTCGTTGCGGTTCGCGAGGATATCAGTGGGCGCTCAGTGCGCCACGCCCACGCCGACGTGCGTGGTTTCGCCGACCAGCGCGCCGAACACCGAGGCGCCCGCCTCGGCCGGCATCGCCGCGGCGCGGAACACGCCGAACAGCTCGCGGCCGAAGCCGACCTCGTTGTCGGCCTGGTGCGTCGGGCGCGCCAGCTCGCGCGCGGCCCATTCGCCGGCGTCGATCTCGACGTCAAGCACGCCGGCCTGCGCGTCGATCACGATGGTGTCGCCGGTGCGGACCTTGGCCAGCGGACCGTCGAGCAGCGCTTCGGGCGAGACGTGGATCACCGCCGGCACCTTGCCCGAGGCGCCCGACATGCGGCCGTCGGTGACCAGCGCGACATGGAAGCCCTGATCCTGCAGCACGCCGAGCAGCGGCGTCAAACGGTGCAGCTCGGGCATGCCGTTGGCGCGGGCGCCCTGGAAGCGCACCACCGCAACGAAGTCGCGCTTGAGCTCGCCCGCGTCGAAGGCGGCCTGCACGGCTTCCTGCGATTCGAACACGATGGCCGGCGCGACCACCTTGCGATGCTCGGGCGCCACCGCCGAGATCTTGATCACGCCGCGGCCCAGGCGACCCTGCATCAGGCGCAGGCCGCCGTCGGGGGCGAACGGCTCGCCGATCGGGCGCAGCACCTTGGCGTCGCCGCTCTCGGCCGCGCCCGGCACCCATTCGAGCTTGCCGTCGAGCAGCTTGGGCTCGAAGGTGTAGTGCGCGAGGCCCTTGCCGGCCACCGTATTGACGTCCTCGTGCAGCAGGCCGCCCTCGAGCAGGTTGCGCACCAGGAAGGCCACGCCGCCGGCCGCATGGAAGTGGTTCACGTCGGCCTTGCCGTTCGGGTAGATCTTCGCCAGCAGCGGCACCACCGCCGAGAGCTGGTCGAAATCGTCCCAGTCGATCAGGATGCCGGCCGCGCGCGCGATCGCCACCAGGTGCATGGTGTGGTTGGTCGAGCCGCCGGTGGCCAGCAGCGCGACGATGCCGTTGACCACCGCCTTCTCGTCGACCACGTGCCCGATCGGCGTGTAGTTGCCGCGCTCGACGGTGAGGTCGAGCACGCGGCGCGCGGCGGCGGCCGTCAGGGCGTCGCGCAGCGGCGTATGCGGGTGGACGAAGGCCGAGCCCGGCAGGTGCAGGCCCATCACCTCCATCAGCATCTGGTTGCTGTTGGCGGTGCCGTAGAAGGTGCAGGTGCCGTGGCCGTGATAGGCGGCCGATTCGGATTCGAGCAGCGCGTCGCGGCCCACCTGGCCGGTGGCGAACTGCTGGCGGATCTTCGCCTTGTCGTCGTTCGACAGGCCGCTCGTCATCGGGCCGGCCGGCACGAAGATGGTCGGCAGGTGGCCGAACTGCAGCGCGCCGATCAGCAGGCCCGGCACGATCTTGTCGCAGATGCCCAGGCACAGCGCGGCGTCGAACATGTTGTGCGTCAGCGCGATCGCGGTGCTCATCGCGATCGTCTCGCGCGAGAACAGCGACAGCTCCATGCCCGGATTGCCCTGCGTGACGCCGTCGCACATCGCCGGCACGCCGCCCGCGAACTGCGCCACGCCGCCGTTCTCGCGGGCGGCCGCCTTGATGATGTCGGGGTAGTTCAGGTACGGCGCATGAGCCGACAGCATCTCGTTGTACGAGGACACGATGCCGATGTTCGGCTCGCGGATCGCCTTGATCACGAACTTGTCGTTGCCTTCCATGCCGGCGAAGCCGTGCGCGAGATTCGCGCAGGACAGCGCGCCGCGCGCCGGGAAGCGGCCCTGGGCGGCGGCGATGCGATCGAGATAGGCGATGCGGGTGGGACGGCTGCGCGCGATCACGCGCTCGGTCACGTTGAGCAGGGTGGGATGCAGCGAGGCCATGCGGGCGGCTCCTCTGTGGCCGGCGGCGCCGGCGGCTGGAATCGTGGGGAAGTCTGGCCGGATTGACCGACCGATCGCGGCAAAGTCTAGTAGAAAAACTACATAACCGCAATCTTGCGCTGCAGCATGACCATTCTTCAATGTCGCACAAAGCTTGCTACATATGGCTCATTCATTAGTAGAAACCCTGATGTCGACCGATCCTCGGACAGAAAGGTGCTGGAAATTTTCTGTAGTTTTTCTACAATACCTGCGCAAGACTACAATCCCGCTTTTCCGCCACGAGCCGCCGATGCTCCCTCGAATCGAAGCGCTGCGCGCGCAACTGCGCCCGTCCGAGCAGAAACTCGCCGAATACGTGCTGGCCGCGCCGCGCGAGATCCTCGATCTGTCGATGACCGACCTGTCGGCGCGCGCCGGCGTCAGCCAGCCCACCATCGCGCGTTTCTGCCAGGCGCTGGGCTGCAGCGGTTTCCGCGAATTCAAGATCCGGCTGGCGCAGAGCGTCGCGCCGGGCGTGCCTTCCGTGTATCGCGACGTGGAGCCCGACGAGCCGGCGCCCGGCATCATCGGCAAGGTGTTCGACCGCACCATCGGCGCGCTGATCGAGGTCCGCAACAGCCTGTCGGCCGGCAGCGTGGCCGAGGCCATCGCCCTGCTCGCGCGCGCCTCGCGCATCGAGTTCTACGGCGCGGGCGGCTCGGGCATCGCCGCGCAGGACATCCAGCACAAGTTCTTCCGGCTCGGCGTGCCGAGCGTGGCCTATTCCGACCCGCATACCTTCTCGATGTCGGCCGCCTTGCTGGGCCCGCAGGACATCGTGGTGGCGATCTCCAATACGGGTCGCACGCGCGACATCGTGGAGGCCGCGAAATCGGCGCTGGCCTGTGGCGCCAAGGTGGTGTCGATCACCCACAGCCATTCGCCGCTGGCCCAGCTCGCCTCGGTCAACCTGGCCTCGAACATCGCCGAGGAAACCGACGTGTTCTCGCCGATGACCTCGCGCATGTCGCATCTGGCGATCGGCGACATCCTGGCGGTCGGCGTGGCGCTGCAGCGCGGCCCCGAATTGGTGGACCGGCTCGGCCGCGCCAAGGCCGCGATCGTGCGGCGCCGCATCGGCCCGGACGAGCGCGGCGGCGAGCGCCGGGGGGCGCGCGAGGAAGGACGCGAGGCGGGCCGCGAGACGGCACGCGAAATCGCGCGCGGCGAATCGGAGCAATCGTGAGGAAAACAGGGACGGCGCGCCAAGGCGCCTGAAGACAGGCGACGCGCCCCGGCACGCTGATGTGCCGGGGCGCGTCGTGGATTCAGAAGGGCTTGATGACGGCCAGCGCGACCGCGCCGAGCATGCCGAGCACCGGCAGCTCGTTGAAGAAGCGGTACCAGCGATCGCTGCGGCGGTTCTCCCCGCGCTCGAACACGCGCAGCAGATACCCGCAGTAGGCGTGATAAACGATCAGCAGCAGCACGATCGTCAGCTTGGCGTGGATCCAGCCCTGCCCGCGCCCGACCCCGGCCACCAGCCAGAGCCAGGCCCCGCAGGCCAGCGCAGGCACGGCGATGAAGCTCATGAAGCGGAACAGCTTGCGCGCCATCGTCAGCAGCCGGCGCACCGCGCCGGGATCGGTCTCCATGGCGAGGTTCACGTAGATGCGGGGCAGGTAGAACAGCCCGGCGAACCACGCGGCGATCAGCACGATGTGGAAGGTCTTGACCCAGAGGTATGTCATCGAATGGTCCGCCCGTCTTGGCTGGAATGCGATTGCTGGAGACTTTGGAGGCGTTCGTGATTACTGCCGGCCCTCGCCGTGCCCGAGCACGACGTACTTCAGCGAGGTCAGGCCCTCGAGCCCGACCGGGCCGCGCGCATGCAGCTTGTCGTTCGAGATGCCGATCTCGGCGCCCAGGCCGTATTCGAAACCGTCCGCGAAGCGCGTCGAGGCGTTGACCATCACGCTGGCCGAATCGACCTCGCGCAGGAAACGCATCGCGCGGTCGTGGTCCTCGGTGACGATCGCGTCGGTATGCGCGGAGCCGTAGGTGTTGATGTGCTCGATCGCCGCGTCGATGCCGTCGACCACCTTGATCGCCAGCACCGGCGCCAGGTACTCGGTGTGCCAGTCTTCCTCGGTGGCATCGACCAGCGGCGCGACGCCGGCCTCGGCCAGCACGGCCCGGGCGGCCGCGTCGACCCGCAGCTCGACCGACTTGTCGCGATACAGGCGGCCCAGTGGCGGCAGCACGGCGGCCGCGATGCCGCGCGCGACGAGCAGCGTTTCCATGGTGTTGCAGGTGCCGTAGCGATGCGTCTTGGCGTTGTCGCAGACGGTCAGGGCGCGGGCCAGATCGGCACGGTCGTCGACATAGACGTGGCAGATGCCGTCGAGGTGCTTGATCATCGGCACGCGGGCATCCTTCATGAGCCGCTCGATCAGGCTCTTGCCGCCGCGCGGCACGATCACGTCGACATGCTCGGTCATGGTGATCAGCTTGCCGACCGCCGCGCGATCGGCGGTGGCCACCACCTGCACCGCCTCGGCCGGCAGCCCCGCCGCGGCGAGCCCCTCGCCGATCAGCCCCGCCAGCGCGGTATTCGATTCGAGCGCCTCGGAACCACCGCGCAGGATGGTGGCGTTGCCGGACTTCAGGCACAGCGCGGCCGCGTCGATCGTCACGTTCGGCCGCGATTCGTAGATGATGCCGATCACGCCGAGCGGCACCCGCATCTGGCCGACCTGGATCCCGCTGGGGCGGAACTTCAGGTTGGAGATCTCGCCGATCGGGTCGGGCAGCGCCGCGACCTGGCGCAGGCCTTCGATCATGGTGTTCAGCGCCTTGTCCGACAGCGTCAGGCGATCGATGAAGGCGGCGTCCTGGCCGTTGGCGCGCGCCCGCTCGACGTCGCGCGCGTTGGCGGCCTTCAGCGTGGCGGCCTCGCGTTCGATCGCCGTGGCGATCGCGGCCAGCGCGGCGTTCTTGGCCGCCGTGTCGGCTCGCGCGATCGCGCGCGAGGCTTGCCGCGCGCGGCGGCCGACGTCCGTCATGTACTGATCGATATCCATCATGAAACCCGAATCCGGAAAGGCAGCCGCGCGCGGGCGGCGAAACGCCGTTGGAGTGATCGCCGGCCGGCCCGCGGGCGGCGGCGAATGAACGATTGTATGCGCCTGCGCGCGCAAGCGTCGGGCGCGGCGGGATCAGCCAGGGCGACGCGACGCCGCACCTGCGCCCGCGGTCGAGCCTGAAGCCTGCTGCCGCGCCGCCGCGCCGCGCGGGCCGGCCGGCGAGCGCGACGCGCCCTGCGCGCCGGCGACCGTCATGGCGAGCTGGAACAGCCCGTCCCAGGGATCGGGCGGCGGCTCGTCGGCGCGCGGCAGGCCCGGCGTGGCGCCGGACAGGCCCTTGACCTGGCGGTCCAGCCTGGCGGCCAGCGCCAGCGCCTTTTCGAGCACCGGCTCCGTGACGCGTGACAGGGCCGGCCCGATCAAACGCTCGCGCGGCCCCCAGACGCGGTTCTCGCGTACCAGCACGGCGAGCGGCTTGCCGGCCTCGATCCCGCGCTTGATGCGCAGCAGCGTGCGCAATTCCTCGACCACGGCCCACAACACCAGCACCAGCGCCTCGCCCTCGCCCTTCAGCCCGTCGATCATGCGCGCCAGCCGGCCCGCGTCGCCGGCCAGCATCGCCTCGTTGAGCTTGAAGACGTCGTAGCGCGCCACGTTGAGCACGGCATCCTGCACCTGCTCGAAGGCCAGCGTGCCGGACGGATAGAGCAGCCCGAGCTTCTGGATCTCCTGGTGCGCGGCCAGCAGGTTGCCCTCGACGCGCTCGGCGATGAACTGCAGCGCGCGCCGGCCATCGTCGCCGGCAGCCACGCGCTGGCCCTGCGCGGCGAGCCGCTGGCCGATCCAGTTCGGCAGTTGCGCGCGATCGACCGGGTCGATCTTCAGCGCGACGCCGCCGTTGCCCAGCGCGGTGAACCAGGCCGACTTCTGCGTGGCAGCATCGAGCCGCGGCAGCGTGACCAGCATCAGCACCTCGGGATTGCCCGCGCCGGCCAGCGTCTTCAGCGCGTCGGCGCCTTCCTTGCCGGGCTTGCCCGAGGGAATCCGCAACTCGATCAGCTGGCGCTCGCCGAACAGCGACATCGCCTGGCTCGCGCCCAGCAGCGAACTCCAGTCGAAGCTGCGCTCGACCGTGAACACCGAACGCTCGGTGAAACCGGCCGCGCGCGCGGCGGCACGAATCCGGTCGCAGGCCTCCTGGGCCAGCAGCGGTTCGTCGCCGTAGACGGTGTAGAGGCCGGCGAGCCCCTTCGCCAGGTGCGGCTCCAGCGCCTCAAGTCGCAATTGCATCGATTCGAACGCTCAGCAGTCGGAGAAAACGGATTCGGACAAGCCGCCGCGCATCACAGCGGCGGCGGCGGCAGCGGCGCGCGCGGCGCGATGCCCGGCGCCACCTCGCCCGGCCTGGGCGTCAGCGTGTGCACCACCGACAGGCGGCGCGTGAGCTGGTCGACGGCATCGTTCTGCATGTCCGCGAACAGGATGTCGCTTTCCTGCGCCTTGGCCTGCACGAACTGCGCGTTGTAGGTCATGGCGCGGTTCAGCGAGATCACGCTCGGCGCGATCAGCAGGGCGCCGTCCTTGGTGGTCAGCGTGTAGCTCAGCGAATAGTTGAGCTGGTATTCCTCGACCGTGCCGAACTCGTCCAGCGTCAGCGTGCCGGTGCCGCGCGCCTCGGACACGCGCAGGATCGCGTCGGCATCGGCCTGGGCCTTGACCACCCTGGTATCGCTGCCGCCCTCGACCATCCGCGTCAGGCGCGCGGCCACCGCCGGCTGCGCGCCCACGATCAGCAGGTGCTTGAACGCGTAGTCCTGCGTGCCGCGCAGCTGGAAGCCGCATGCGGACAGCAGCGCCGCGCTGCCCACGGCCATCAAAAACGATCTGCGGATCACCTTCGCTCCTTGGTTCGTACTGCGCGTCAGACCACCACGTTGACGAGACGGCCCGGCACGACGATCACCTTCTTCGCCGGCTTGCCCTCGCCGAACTTCGCGAATGCCTCGTCGGCGAGCGCGGCCGCCTCGATCACCTCGCGGCTGGCGTCCTTCGCGACCTTGACCGCGCCGCGCACCTTGCCGTTGATCTGCAGCACCAGCTCGATCTCGGCCTGCTCCAGCGCGGCCTCGTCGACCTTCGGCCAGGGCGCGTCGAGCAGCGGGCCGAATTCGTCGGCATAGGCGAGTTCCTGCCACAGCGCGAAGGTCAGGTGCGGCACCACCGGGTACAGCACGCGCAGCAGGATCCCGTAGGTCTCGCGCAGCACCGCGCCCGGCGCGCTCTTGGCGCCCTCGATCGCGTTGAGCATCTTCATCGCGGCCGACACCACGGTGTTGTACTGCAGGCGCTGGTAGTCGAAATCGGCCTGCTTCAGCACGGCGTGGATCTCGCGGCGCAGCGCCTTGGCGGTCTCGTCGAGCGCGGCGGCGTCGAGCGCATCGCGCGTCACCAGCGCCTCGCGATTGGCCGAGGCGAAGGCCCAGACGCGGCGCAGGAAGCGGCTCGCGCCTTCCACGCCCGCGCCCGACCATTCGAGCTGCTGCTCGGGCGGCGCCGCGAACATGGTGAACAGCCGGGCCGTGTCCGCGCCGTGCTGGTCGATCAGCAACTGCGGATCGACGCCGTTGTTCTTCGACTTCGACATCTTCTCGATGCCGCCCAGCACCACCGGCTGGCCGTCGCCGTTGAGCACCGCGCCGACCGGGCGGCCCTTGTCGTCGTGCGTGACGGTCACGTCGGCCGGGTTGAACCAGCTCTTCTTGCCGTTCGCGTCCTCGCGGTAGAAGGTTTCGTTGAGCACCATGCCCTGCGTGAGCAGGTTCCTGGCCGGCTCGCCGAACTTCACCAGGCCCAGGTCGCGCATCACCTTGGTCCAGAAGCGCGAGTACAGCAGGTGCAGGATCGCGTGCTCGATGCCGCCGATGTACTGGTCCATCGGCATCCAGTGATCGGTGCGCGCGTCGACCATGGTCGTCGCGTCGGGCGCCGTGTAGCGCGAGAAGTACCAGGACGAGTCGACGAAGGTGTCCATGGTGTCGGTCTCGCGCCTGGCCGGCGCGCCGCACTTCGGACAGCTGCAGTTCAGGAAGGCCTCGGATTTCGCCAGCGGGTTGCCGGTGCCGTCCGGCACCAGGTCCTCGGGCAGCACCACCGGCAGGTCCGCCTCGGGCACCGGCACGTCGCCGCAGGACGGGCAGTGGATGATCGGGATCGGCGTGCCCCAGTAGCGCTGGCGCGACACGCCCCAGTCGCGCAGGCGCCAGGTGACCTGCTTGTCGCCGAAGCCGCCCGCGTTCAGGTCGGCCGACACGGCGTCGACCGCGGCCTCGTGGCCCAGGCCGTCGTACTTGCCGCTGTTGACGTTGACGCCCTTGAGCTTGTCGCCGTACCACTCCTGCCAGGCCTCGCGCGACCAGGTCTCGCCCTCGACGGCGATCACCTGCTGCATCGGCAGGCCGTACTTGTTGGCGAACGCGAAATCGCGCTCGTCGTGCGCCGGCACGCCCATCACGGCGCCCTCGCCGTAGCTCATCAGCACGTAGTTGCCGATCCACACCGGCACCGGCTCGCCGGTGAGCGGATGCTTGACCGAGAAGCCGGTGGCCACGCCCTTCTTCTCCATGGTGGCCATGTCGGCCTCGGCCACGCCGCCCTGCTTGCACTCCTCGATGAAGGCGAGCAGCTCGGGACGGCCCTCGGCCAGGCGCGTGGCGAGCGGATGCTCGGCCGCCACCGCGCAGAAGGTCACGCCCATGATGGTGTCGGCGCGCGTGGTGAACACGCGCAGCAGCTTCTGCTCGCCGTCGAGTTCATACGGGAAGCCGAAGTTCACGCCGAAGCTCTTGCCGATCCAGTTCTGCTGCATGATCTTGACGCGCTCGGGCCAGCCCAGGCCGTCGAGGTCGTCGAGCAGTTCGTCGGCGTACTGCGTGATGCGCAGGTAGTACATCGGGATCTCGCGCTTCTCGATCAGCGCGCCCGAACGCCAGCCGCGCCCGTCGATCACCTGCTCGTTGGCCAGCACAGTCTGGTCGACCGGATCCCAGTTGACGGTGCCCGTCTTCTTGTAGGCGATGCCCTTCTCGAGCATCTTCAGGAACAGCCACTGGTTCCACTTGTAGTAGTCGGGCTTGCAGGTGGCGATCTCGCGCGACCAGTCGATCGCCAGGCCCATCGACTGCATCTGGCCCTTCATGTAGGCGATGTTGTCGTAGGTCCACTTCGCGGGCGGCACGCCGTTGGCCATCGCGGCGTTCTCGGCCGGCATGCCGAACGCGTCCCAGCCCATCGGCATCAGCGTGTTGTAGCCGTTCATCCGCAGATAGCGGTACATCACGTCGTTGATCGTGTAGTTGCGTACGTGACCCATGTGCAGCTTGCCGGACGGGTAAGGCAGCATCGACACGCAAAAGAACTTCGGCTTTTGCGAATCTTCCTTCGTCAGGTAGGCGTCGGTATCGCGCCAATCGCGCTGGACGGCGGCTTCGACGTCGGCGGGTACGTATCGTTCTTGCATGGTGTGGTTCGGCTAGGCTGTCGGCACGCGCGACGCGCGCGCAGGCTGGAGTGGATCGAAAGTCGCACTCCCCGGATCGCGGGGAAAGGGTCGATTATACCGCCCGCTCAGGCCCCTCAGGCCATCGCGCGCGGCTTGGGGCGGCGACGCCCGTCGGCCGGGGCAGCCGGCGCGGGCGCGGGCCTGGCGAAGGCGCCTCGCCGGGCGGCTCAG
>NZ_VWWC01000165.1:0-16093 GCF_011753175.1 Burkholderia sp. Cy-637
CCAGCCGCGCGCGGGCAGGCGCTCGCCGAACAGCGGCACGGCCAGCACCGCGGTGGCGAGCGGCTGCAGCGCGCCCAGCAGGGCCATCACGCCGGCCGGCAGCCCTTGCGCCACGGCCCAGTAGCTGGCGCCGAGGTAGACACCCTGCAGCAGCGCGCCGGCCAGCAACTGGCGGCCCCATTCGCGCCGCGCCGGCCAGCGCGCCCGGCTGGCCAGCGCGATCAAGGCGAACAGCAGCGCGGTGCCGCCGAAGCGGGCCAGCAGGTAGAGATTCGGGTCGGCGTAAGGGTGGATTGCGCGGGCGACGATGAAACCGGTGGACCAGAGCGCGACGAACGCGGCGGCGGCGAGCAAGGCGGACATGCGGGGAAGGCCGGGTGGGGCGCAGCGGAGGAAAGCGCGCAGTATCGGCGCGATGGCGCCGGGCGTCTTGTCAAAAACTGCAGCGAGGCAGAGGGATGCGAGGCGGGAATGAAGCAGGAATGAAGCAGGAATAAAGCGGGGCCAAACCAGGGAGGGATCGAGGCGGCGCCGCGGCGAACGCGAAGCGCTCGCGGGCGCGGCGGTGGTTTGCGCCTTACCCGCGCCATGGCGGCGCGGTTCGCCCCCCGGCTCGCTCAGCCGAGCGCGAAGACCTGGTCGCCCTCGGCCGGCGCCAGGCCCAGGCGGCCGGCCAGTTGCGCGTGCAGGCGTCGCGCTTCCTCCAGCGTCAGGTCGATCCAGTAGGGATCGCCGGCGCCGTCGTTGAGGCGTTCTACGGGGAAGCGGATTTCGAGGGCGGCGGGCGATTCGGACATCGGGAACTCCATGGACAAGCCTGATCAACAAGCCCGGAGTGTAGCAACGCCATCGCGCCCGATTCACGCGGCGTCGGCAATACACCGTTTCAGATGGCGCAGGGGCCGGGGGACGGCTTGCGGAATGCTCACAGTCCTGTCAAGTTCACGTACTACAATAGGCCGCCCCTGGTTTTCGGTGCGTTCCCGGACCGCTTCATGCTTGCAGAACAACGTCATCAATACATCCTGTCGGAACTTTCCCGTTCGGGCGCCCTGTCGGTCGCCGAACTGGTGCGCACGCTCGGCGTCTCGCGCGAGACCATCCGTCGCGACCTGAACGCGCTCGCCACGCGCGGCCTGGTGGTCACCACGCACGGCGGCGCGCTGGCGGCGGACCGCCGCGAGCCCAGCCTGTCGGAGCGCGAGGCCGCCAATGCCAACGCCAAGCAGGCGATCGGCCGCCGCGCCGCCGACTTCGTGCCCGACGGCGCCTCGCTGCTGCTCGACTCGGGCAGCACCACGCACGCGGTGGCGCTGGCGCTGACCGACCGGCATCGCCTGACGGTCTATACCAACGACTGGCGCATCGCCTTCGCGCTGGCGCGCCGCAACGAGAACCGCGTGACCCTGCTGGGCGGCGAGCTGTCCGACGACGAGGACGCCACCTTCGGCCTCGACACGATCCAGCAACTGGCCCAGTACCACGTCGATTTCGCCTTCGTCGGCGCCGGCGGTGTGACGCCCGACGGCGACCTGACCGACTATTCGCGGATCGCCGCCGAGGTGCGCAGCCGGATGCTCGCCTCGGCCGCCACGGCGGTGGTGGTGGCCGACCATTCGAAGTTCGGCCGCGTCACGCCGGTGCGCATCAACGGCATCGAGAACACGCGCTACCTCGTCACCGATCGCGCGCCCGAGAAGACGCTGCGCCGCGCCTTCGCCGCGCGCGGTATCGAGTTGATCGTGTGTGATGCGTGAGTAAAGGGCCTCGTCTGGAAAGCAAAAGCCCCGCTTTGAGCGGGGCTTTTGGTCATGCGGTCCGAATCCGCTTACCAGACTTGGCTTGACCCTTGCGGGCGGGATGCCCCTTGCATCGGCTTACAGGACGTCATTGGCCTGAAATGATAAAGGCTGCGCGCCCGAGTATCGATGCAATATAGCCGCAGGCCCAACGCGATTACCCACCACCCACCGCCCAATCGAGCGCTTCCTCCCGCGACCCCGTCTTCACGCGATCGACACGAAAACGTCATCGCATCGTCATTGCGCTGGCAAGCGGCCCCGCGACACTGGCCTCTCCACCGAGCCGAGGAGCGAGCCGATGTCCGTCACCGTGCGCAGTTACCTGTCCCCGACCCTGGTCCTGCTGGCCTTCGACTGGCCGCAAGCCGCGA
The DNA here is from genome assembly GCF_011753175.1 of Burkholderia sp. Cy-637. NCBI lineage: Bacteria > Pseudomonadati > Pseudomonadota > Betaproteobacteria > Burkholderiales > Burkholderiaceae > Burkholderia > Burkholderia sp. Cy-637. Next base: position 2,174 of record NZ_VWWC01000165.1, read on the forward strand.
GCCGCGACGATTTCCTCGGCTTCGCGATCCGTCGCACGCCGGGCTTTCGCAGCACCGACGGCCAGACGCGCGCGGCCAGCAGCTGGCTGCCCAACCGGCTGACCTTCGACGGACCGGTGGCCGACACGCAGCGCGACGCGCCCACCGACCAGGCGCCGATCCAGAAATTCATGTGGTGGGACGCGCGCATTGATCCGCCCGATCGCGGCCAGTCGTTCCGTTACGACGTCTACCCCGTGGTCGGCCATCCCGACCAGTTGCAGGTGCTCGACGCCGAGGCCGGCCATTGCGCGATCACGCTGCCCGAGCACGTGGTGGACGGCATCGGCACCTGGTTCAACCGTGCCGTGGTCAGCTCGCAGGCCTTCTCGCGGCAGGTGGCGGCGCTCGGCCTGGGCCAGCACGACAAGCCCAGCGACGCCCAGGCGCTGGCGCTGCGCACCTGGCTGGCGAACGACCTGCAGCAGGTGTTCGAGCTGATGCTCGAGCCGGCCACGCGCGCGGCTTCGGCCGTCTATCACCTGACCGACACGCTGTGGGCGATCCCGGCCTTCGAGGCCTTCGGCAAGCAGCATGGCAAGCAGGCGCTGGCGATCGTCTACGACGCGCACCTCACCCAGCGCTCGGGCGGCAAGCCGCCGCTGCCCTCGCCGAACCAGCCGGCGGTCGACCTGCTGAAGGACCTCGCGAGCCTCGCGCCGCGAGACCGCACGCGCATCATGCACGACAAGTTCATCGTGACCGATGCCGCGAACGGCGATCCGCAGCCGGCTCGCCTGCTGACCGGCTCGGCCAACTTCACCACCGAGGGCATCACCGAGCAGGCCAACGTGCTGCACAGCTTCGACTCGGCGATCCTGGCCGGGCTCTACAACGATCGCGCGCGCTCGCTGGCCGCCAATCCCTCGATCGCCGACACGGCGAAGCTGAGCCACGGCTGGTCCGAGCCGGCCCGGGTCGGCAGCGCGAGCGTGCGCGTGGCCTTCTCGCCCGAGCCCGGCAAGCAGCGAACCGAGATCGACACGATCGTGGCGGCGATCCAGGCCGCCCGGCATTCGGTGGTGTTCTGCCTGTTCATGCCGACCGACGCGCCGCTGCGCGATGCCTGCTTCGCGGCCGGCGACGCGGGGCGGATGATGTTCGGCCTGGTCAACAGCATCAGCGTGAAGGGCGCGCAGGCCGCCGAGGCGAACCAGCAGGACGGCAAGACGCTGAACAGCTCGCAGCTCGCGAACCTCTCGCTCTACCATCGCAGCCGCGAGCAGCGCGACGTGATCGACGCCGAGTATTTCTCGCCGGCCACCGTGCCCAAGGGCTTCGAGCCCGAGATGCGCGTATTCCCGGGCGAGGCCGCGCCGCCGTATCCGCCGGTGGTGATCCACCACAAGTTCATCGTGATCGATGCCGAGGGCGAGAATCCGATCGTCTACACGGGCTCGGCCAACATGAGCTCGAACTCGGAGCACTACAACGACGAGAACCTGCTCGAGATCCGCGATCGTCGCATCGCCGGCACCTATCTGGCTGAATTCCTGCGGCTCTACGAGCACTACCGCGCACGGGCGCTGGCGATCGAGGCCAAACGCAGCGGCGGCGCCACGCACGCCGACGCGCATCCGACGCTGAGCCTGCAGCCCGATTCACGCTGGGCGAGGAAGTATTTCGTCGAGGGCAGCCCGGAGGCGAAGGCGCGGATCGCGCTGGCGACGCCGGTGAAGGACGTCTGAGGCGGGCAGGGGAAGAGAGGACGGGCGACGGCGCCGCGAGGCGCGCGCCGTCCAGGCGCGGTTCAGCGCTTGATGTAGCCGAGCACGCTGTCGGCGATCATGGTGCGATGCCGCACGCGCAGGCGCGGCGCCGACGGATCGCGGCCGAACGCGGCGCCGAAGGTGTAGCGGTTCGAGACGCGATGGAAGCAGAAGGAACTGATCATCAGGTGCAGGTCGAAGGCGTCGATGTCGGCGCGGAAATCGCCGGACTCGACGCCGCGCGCGAGCAGTTCCTCGATGGTCTTGATGATGCTGACATTGCGGTTCTTGAAGGACTTCAGCTGCTCGAGATACTTCGCGCCGTGGATGTTCTCGATCGAGACCAGGCGCACGAAATCGCGATGCCGGTCGTGGTAGTCGAAGGTGAACTCGACGAGCCGGCGCATGCCTTCGTCGGGTGACAGTTCGCCGACGTTCAGTTCGAGTTCGAGCGCGCGGATGTCGCCGTAGACCTTCTCCAGCACCGCCTCGTACAGCCCTTCCTTGCTGTCGAAGTAGTAATAGAGCATCCGCTTGGTGGTGTTGGTGCGTTCCGCGATCGCGTCGACACGCGCACCCGTGAGGCCCATCGCCGAGAACTCCTGGGTCGCGACCTCGAGGATGTTGCGCTTGGTCTGCTCCGGGTCGTACTTGCGACGGGATTCGTCGCGGCGCGTACCGCGGGCCGGCTGCGCGCCCTGGTCGGGCGCGTCGGTGTTGCTACCTTGTTTCATGTGATTGTGTCGGCGGCTGGATCCGGCGCATTCTAGCACGCGGGTTCCGGCGCTCCGGGGCGGTTCCGGGGTGCGTTTCGCGTGCGTCGCAGCGGCTGTGTCATGATCGCTTTCCCCCATTCCGTCGCGCTCGAATCCCGCATGAAGGCCTCCCGAATCCCATGGATCCCGCTGCTCGGCTGGAGCTGCATCGCCCATGCCGGCCCGCTCTCGCCGAGTCTCGCCCCGGGACAGAATCTCGATCTTTCGTCCTATCGGCTGCAGACGCTCGACGAGCAGCGCCGGTTCAGGGAAGTCGAGCCCGTGGGCACTTATCAGGATGCCTATTTCTTCACCGACGGCGGTACCGGCGAGATGATGTTCCGCGTGCCGTCCGGCGCCGGACATTCGGCGAATTCGGAGTATCCGCGCGTCGAATTGCGCGAGAGCGGAAGCTGGATGATGGACCCGGCCAGCCAGCAGGTGCATGCCGAGAGCATCGAGCTGCGCGTGATGGCCGAGCCGGCCACCGGCAGCCTGATCTTCGCGCAGATCCACGGCGAGAAGGCAGGCGGCTCTGAGGCCCTGAAGCTGCGCTGGCTGCACGGCGACGTGGTGATGGGCGTCAAGCAGCATTACGGGGACCCGGAGCAACGGATTGCCCTGCTGCGCCAGGTGCCGCTGGGCGCGCCGATCGACTGCCGCCTGCGCTTGGTGGGCGACACGGTGTCGGTCGAGGTGAGCAGCGGCACGGCCCGGGCGGCGCGCGATTTCCAATACGCGGCCGATTCGTGGCGCGACATCCCGGTGTACTTCAAGGTGGGGAATTACTCGCAGGACAGGCGCGAGGACGGCAGCACGAGCGTGGTGGCGGTGCGCAGCCTGACGCTCACTCGCTAAGCGGGCCGCCTCGGCCGCGAGGCCGGCTCAGCCCTGGCCCTCGGCGGGCGGCGCCGGGCGCGCCAGCCTGGCCTGTCGGCGCGTCCTCTCATTGATGACCTGATGACGGCGGTGGTCCGTCATCTTGTTCCAGCCCCGGATTTCCTCGCGCGTGCGCAGGCAGCCGATGCAGAGCCCGGTCTTGCCGTCGAACCTGCAGATCTCGACGCAAGGCGATTTGACCGCCATCGCTCAGGCTCCGGCGGGTGCCGCGTTGACCTCGATCGTCAGGTGCGACAGATCCCGGAAGCGCGCGAGCGCCGAGCGATAGAAGCGCGGGTCGCGCCGCGCCTCGCGGGTGGCCACCGAGACGATCGCGCTCATGTGCCCGGGGCCGACGCGCCAGACATGCAGGTCGAGCACGGTATCGCCCTGGTCCTCGATCACGTGGCGCACGTTCTCGGCCATGCGCTGGCCGGGATCCATGTCGAGCAGGATGCCGCCCGTGTCGCGTATCAGGCCCCACGACCAGTTGGCGATCACCAGCGCGCCGATCACGCCGGCCAGCGGATCCATCCACAGCCAGCCGAAGGCGCGCGCCAGCAGCAGGCCGGCGATGGCCAGCACCGACACCGCCGCGTCGGCGATCACGTGGAAGTAGGCGGCGCGCAGGTTGTGATCGCGATGCGTGGCGGCCGGAGCCTGGTGGTGATCGTGCCGGTCGTGATCGTCGTGATCGTGATGTCCGTCGTGAGGTTCGTGAGCATGACCGTGAGCGTGGCCATGGTCGTGGCCGTGATGCCCGCCGCCCAGCAGCCAGACGCTGGCGAGGTTGACCAGCAGCCCCAGCACGGCGATCGGGATCGCCTCGCCGAAGTGGATCGGCACCGGCGCGAAGAAGCGCGCGACGGCCTCGTAGCCGATCAGCAGCGCGATCATGGCGAGCACGATCGCGCTGGTGAAGCCCGCCAGGTCGCCCAGCTTGCCGGTGCCGAACACGAAGCGCCGGTCGGTGGCGTGGCGGCGCGCATAGGTGTAGGCCAGCGCGGCGATCAGCATGGCGCCGGCATGGGTGGACATGTGCAGGCCGTCGGCGACCAGCGCCAGCGAGCCGAACAGGCTGCCGCCGACGATCTCCGCCACCATCATCGCGCCGCACAGCGCGATCACCATCCAGGTCCTGCGTTCGTTGTCCCGGTGAGACTCGCCGAGGAATACATGCTCGTGCCGCGCGCCGGCGGCGGACTGATCGGTCCTGCTCATGCTCGCCCCTTACTTGAAATAGCTGTGGATGATCTCGACCAACTGCTCGGTGCCGCTGCCGTGCCCGTGGTCGGGCTCCGCATCGACCAGGTGCGTGCGGATGTGATCCTCGAGCACCACGGCCAGCAGGCCGTTCATCGCGCCGCGGGTGCTGGTGACGAGCTGCAGCACGTCCATGCAGCCGCGCTCCTCCACGAGCGCGCGCTCGATCGCCTCGACCTGCCCCTTGATGCGGCGGATCCGGTTCAGCAGCTTCTGTTTTTCGCGAATCGTGTGGCTCACGGCCGATACTCCCTGAATACGCCAGGGCGCCATCTTACTCCAGATAGGGTAGGGGGGTATACTTTCTCGTGCTGAAACGAAGCGGCGCGCCGCCGCCGGCATGACATCCGGGGCGAGGCGTGTCGCTGCCCCTCAAGCCCACGGCGCCACGGCGAACAGCTTGGCGATCCACTCCACGAAGGCACGCGTCTTCGCGGCCTCGTGCTTGACCGAGGCACGCACCACGCTCACGCCGGTCTCGCCCTTGACCTCCCAGTCCGGCAGCACCTGCACCAGGCGGCCGTCGGCGAGCTCGCGTTGCACCAGCCAATCGGCCGACATGATCAGCCCATGGCCGGCGATCGCGGCCTGCACCACCGCCTGCGCGTCGTCCATCTCCAGGCGCCCGCCGACCTTGATCGCGCGGCTCCTGCCATCGCGCTGCAGATGCCAGATCGGGTGGGTGACGAGCCGCGTGAAGGAAATGCATTCGTGTCGCGCCAGGTCCTCGGCTTCCGTCAGCGCCGGCCGCGCATCGAGGTAGGCGGGCGCCGCGCAGATCAGGCGCCGCGTCATCGTCAGGTGCCGCGCGATGAGCCGGCTGTCCTTCATCTCGCCGATGCGCACGCCCGCGTCGAATTCCTCGGCGATCAGATCGACGTAGCGATCCGCGTAACACACCTCCACGCGGATCCCGGGATACCGGGCGAGGAATTCCGGCAGCCGCGGCGCGATCCAGAGCCGCCCGAAGGCGACCGGCAGGCTCAGCCGCAGCAGGCCGGTGGGCGACGAGGACATGGCGCGCGCCTCGTCCTCGGCATGGCGCACCATGTCCATCGCCGAGCGCAGCCGCTCCCGGAAGCGCGCGCCGGCTTCCGTGGCCGCCACCCGGCGCGTCGAGCGTTCGAGCAGGCGAATCCCCAGGCGGGTTTCCAGCGCGGCCACGCGCCTCGACACGACCGAGCCGTCTCGCCCCAGGCGACGCCCGGCCGCCGAAAAACTACCTGTCTCGAGCACTGCCAGGAAGGCTTCGGCCTGATCCGCTTCGATACTGTTCATTCGTGCACCCGATGCAGCAATGTTGTGTTTTCGAGGCGAATTATAGGGCCGTCGTCCCGCTAGCATCTGGCCTTCCCATTTCATTCGGAGGCTCCCCATGCGGGCATTTCAATTGGCATCGCTGTCGCTCGATTCTCTCCATTGCATCGAGGTCCCCACGCCGGCACCCGGCCCCGACGAAGTCCTGATCCGCCAGCGGGCCGCGAGCCTGAACTACCTCGACCTGCTGGTGGCGTCGGGGCGGCTGGGCAGCGCCGAGGCGCCGTCCTTCATTCCCGGCACGGACGGGGCGGGCGAGATCGTCGAGGTCGGCAGCCGCGTGCGGGGCTGGTCGGTGGGCGAGCGGGTCGTGCCGGGGCTGGTCGTGGACTGGGTGGCCGGCCCGCTCACGCGTGCCGTGTCGGAGCGCATGCGAGGCGTGACCCTCCCCGGTTCGCTGGCCGACTACGCGGTGGTGCCCGCCAGCGCGCTGGTGCGCATTCCCGAGCCGCTGTCGTTCCTCGAGGCCGCCAGCCTGCCGATCGCCGCCACCACCGCGTGGAACGCGATCCTGGAAGCCCGGGTCCGGCCCGGCTCGACCGTGGTGCTGCTCGGCACCGGCGGCGTCAGCCTGTTCGCCCTGCAGTTCGCCAAGGCGGCCGGCGCGCGCGTGATCATCACCTCCTCGTCCGACCGCAAGCTGGAACGCGCTCGCCAACTGGGCGCGGACGTCACGATCAACTACCTGACGACGCCGGCATGGGACGAGGTCGTGCTGGCGCAGACGGCCGGCGCGGGCGCGGACCTGATCGTGGAGACGGTGGGCGCGGCGACCTTCCCGCGCTCGCTCAACGCGGCGGCCTATGCGGGGACCATCTTCGTGGTCGGCTTCGTCAGCGGCATGGAGCTGACGATCCCGGTGCTGCCGATCGACCTGAAGACCTTGCGCATTATCGGCAACAACACCGGCTCGACGGCGAACCTCGCCGACGCGGCGCGTGCCGTCGCGCAGGCCGGGATCAAGCCGGTGATCGACCGGGTGTTTCCTTTCGAGGAAGCGCGCGAGGCCTATCGCCTGCTGCAGGGCGCGACGCATTTCGGCAAGATCGCGATCGAGATCGATCCGCGCTGAGGCGCGTCGGCGCGCGGCGGGGCGGCACGCGATGGATCGCGCGGCACCGGCGGCGCCTGCCGCTCGACGCCGTCGGTGCGCTCAGCGCCGCCGTGCCGCCAGTGCGTCGCGCGCCTGCCACGCGCTGTAGGTCAGTTGCGCGGCCGCCAGCCCGGCCAGCCCATAGGTCGGCACCAGCCCGAAATGCGCGAACGCGGCGGGCACCGGCGCGGCCCCCGCGATCGCATCGGCCAGCACCTCGCCGGCCACCGTGGTCGGCGCCATGCCGTGGCCGCCGAAGCCGACCGCGTGCCAGATGCCGTCGGCGTCGCGGCCGATCTGGGGCATCTTGTGCCGCGCGTAGCTCATCAGGCCGCCCCAGGCGAACTGCACCTCGACGTCGCGCAACTGCGGATAAACCAGCGCCAGGTCGCGCTTGAGCAGCCGCGCGATCGCTTCGGGGCTGCGCTCGCGGATCGAGATGCGGCCGCCCCACACAATGCGCGTGTCGGCCATCGGGCGGTAGTAGTCGAAGGCGAAGCGCGTGTCGTAGACGGCCGAGCGGCAGGCGATCGCATCGGCGAGCCGCGCGCCCAGCGGCTCGGTGGCGATCACGTAGGTGGCGATCGGCAGCACCGCGCGCTCGACGCGACGATGCACGCCGCGCGCGTAACCGCCGCCGGCGAACACCACGTCCTGCGCGTGCACCTCGCCATAGGCGGTCGACACCACCAGGCCGGCGCCGCGCCGCCGGATCGACAGCACCGGCGTGCGTTCGGCGATGCGCGCGCCGCCTTGCCGGAGCGTCCGCGCGATGCCGAGCACGTACTTGAGCGGATGGAAGTGGAAGGCGTTGCGCTCGAACAGCCCGCCGTGATAACGCGAGGTCTTCAGGCGCTGCTGCAGCTCGGCGGCGGCGAGCGGCTCCCAGTCGACGCCGAAGGCCTGTTTCATCAGCCGTCGCGGCGCGTCGAGCCGCGCCGGGTCGGCGAACCAGTTGGCGAGGATCACGCCCTCGTCGACCAGCTCGCAATCGATGCCATGGCGCGCCACGCGCGCGCGGATCCGGTCGACCGCATCGAGGGTGAGGCCATAGAGGCGGCGCGCCTCGACCGGGCCGAGGCGGGCCAGCAGCTCGGCGTTGTCGAGGCTGTAGCCGCCGAACACGAAACCGCCGTTGCGGCCGGAGGCGCCATGGCCGACATGCTGCGCATCGAGCACGATGACGTCCGTGATGCCGCGCTCGACCAGCCCGAGCGCCGTGGAAAGGCCGGCCAGCCCACCGCCGACCACGCAAACGCGCGTCTCGACGCGGCCCGACAGCGGCGCGTCGGCGGCGGGGCGGGTGACGCTGGCTTCGTAGTAGTTCTGCATCTGACGCGACTCCGCAAGAACGGGACGTGCCGGCATCCTAACCCGCGAGCGGCGGCCCGGCGAGATCGGGCAAACACGCGCGGGTCGCGGGACCTCGGGATGTCGGCGCGAGCCGATCCTCGCGCGCGGGCTCTGGTATCTTCTGCCGATCGGCATCGTCACCGGGCGGCGCCGCGCGTCGCCTATCCGGAGCGCGCCGCCGCCCGGTCCGCCCCGTGCCCGGCGCCGGCATGCACCGCGCCGCCGCACGGATCCACGCGAACCCTCATACATGGCCAACCCATCATGACCGCCACGACGACTCCCTCCCTGTCCATCCAGCCCCTGCTCGCCGAACTCGGCGTCGATCTTGCCGCCTGGCGCGGCGACGCGCTGACGGCGCGCTCGCCGCTCGACGGCAGCGTGCTGGCCACCCTCGCCACCGACAGCGCCGCCGACGTGACGCGCAAGATCGACGCCGCGCATGCCGCCTTCACGCGCTGGCGCACGGTGCCCGCGCCCCTGCGCGGCGAGCTGGTGCGCCGCTTCGGCAACGTGCTGCGCGAGCACAAGGCCGCGCTCGGCCGCCTGGTCACGCTCGAGGCCGGCAAGATCGCCTCGGAAGGGCTGGGTGAGGTGCAGGAGATGATCGATATCTGCGATTTCGCGGTGGGCCTGTCGCGCCAGCTCTATGGCCTGACCATCGCCTCGGAGCGCCCCGGCCATCGCATGATGGAAACCTGGCATCCGCTCGGCGTGTGCGGCGTGATCTCGGCCTTCAATTTCCCGGTCGCGGTGTGGTCCTGGAACACGGCGCTGGCGCTGGTGTGCGGCGATCCGGTGGTCTGGAAGCCCTCGGAGAAGACGCCGCTGACGGCAATCGCCTGCGATGCGCTGTTCGCGCGCGCGGTGCGCGAGTTCGAGGCCGAGCATCCCGGCGTGGCGCCCGAGGGCCTGAGCCAGCTGGTGATCGGCGGGCGGGAGGTGGGCGAAGTGCTGGCCGCCTCGCCGAAGGTGCCGGTGGTCAGCGCGACCGGCAGCGTGCGGATGGGGATCGAGGTCGCCAGGGTGCTCGGCGCGCGGCTCGCGCGCAGCATCCTCGAGCTGGGCGGCAACAACGGCATGATCGTCGCGCCGAGCGCGGATCTCGACCTAGTGGTGCGCGCGGTGACCTTCGCCGCGGTCGGCACGGCCGGGCAGCGCTGTACCACGCTGCGCCGGCTGATCGTGCATCGCGAGGTGGCCGCCGCGCTGCTGCCGCGCCTGGAGAAGGCTTTCGCCTCGGTGAAGGTGGGCGATCCGCTCGACGCGGGCACTCTGGTGGGCCCGCTGATCGACCGCGCGGCCTTCGACGCGATGCAGGCGGCGCTGGCCGATGCGCGCGAGCAGGGCGGGGTGGTGACGGGCGGCGAGCGGGTCGAGGTGGCCGGCGCCGAGGCGTTCTACGTGCGCCCCGCGATCGTGCGGATGCCGAAGCAATCGGCGGTGGTCGAGCGCGAGACCTTCGCGCCGATCCTCTACGTGCTCGAATACGATGCGCTCGACGAGGCGGTGGCGCTGCACAACGGCGTGCCGCAAGGGCTCTCCTCGTCGATCTTCACCAACGACATCCGCGAGGCCGAGCAGTTCATGTCGGCCGCCGGCAGTGATTGCGGCATCGTCAACGTCAATATCGGCACCAGCGGCGCCGAGATCGGCGGTGCCTTCGGCGGCGAGAAGGAAACCGGCGGCGGCCGCGAATCGGGCTCGGATGCGTGGAAGGCCTATATGCGCCGCGCCACCAATACCATCAACTACAGCCGCGAGCTGCCGCTCGCGCAGGGCGTGAAGTTCGACGTCTGAGCGCGCCGCAAGCCGCGAATCCGCATCGAGGCGCGCCCCGGAGGCGCGCCTTTTTCATGTCGCCTGGGCCTGCCGGTGGAAGCGGTAGTCGGTGTAGCCGCGCGCGTCGCCGCCGTAGAAGGTCGCGCGATCATAGGGATCGAGCGGTACCTCCATGCGCAGCCGCTCGGGCAGGTCGGGGTTCGATATGAACAGGCGGCCGAAGGCGACCAGGTCGGCGCCCCGGCGCTCGACGATCCGTCGGGCCGATCCGGCATCGAAGCCGCCGGCCACGATCAGCGTACCGGTGTACCAGCCGCGCAGCTCGGCGGTCGAGATCGCCTGCGCATCGGCCTCGACATCCTCGTTGCCGCGAATCCGCGGTTCGATCGCATGCAGGTAGGCCAGCCGGTAGCTATCGAGCCGCTTCACGACATGGGCATGGGTCGCACGCGGATCGCTGTCCGACATGGTGCCGTAGCTGCCGCTCGGCGAGAGCCTCACGCCGACGCGATTCGCGCCCCATTCGGCCACCACCGCGTCCAGCACGTCGAACAGGAAACGGGCGCGGTTCTCGATGGTCCCGCCGTAGAGGTCGTTGCGATGGTTCGAGCCGTCGAGCAGGAACTGGTCGAGCAGATAACCGTTCGCCGCATGCAACTCGACGCCGTCGAAACCGGCCAGCCGGGCCAGCGCGGCGCCGCGCCGGAACTCGTCGACCACGCCCGGGATTTCGTCGAGCGACAGCGCGCGCGGCATGACCTGCTCGGCGTCGACGATCCGGCCGGCGGCATCGCGGATCGCCGCCTGCTCGTAGGCGCGGATCGCCGACGGCGCGACCGGTTGCTCGCCGCCGATATTGGCCGGATGCGCCTGGCGTCCTGCATGCCAGAGCTGCAGGAAGATCCGGCCGCCCCTGGCGTGCACGGCGGCCGTGACCCGCTGCCAGCCGCGTACCTGGGCATGCGTGAAGATGCCGGGTGCGTCGGCGTAGGCGATGCCGAGCGGGGAGACGGCGGTTGCGTCGGTGATCAGCAGGCCGCCTTCGCTCGCGCGCTGCGCGTAGTACTCCGCCATCAGCGCGCCAGGCACGTTGCCGGCATCGGTTCGCATCCGTGTGAGGGGCGCGAGGACCACGCGATGGTCCAGGGCATAGGGGCCGACGCGGGTGGGGGTGAACAGCGGATCCATGGGCGCTCCGAGGGGCTGGAAGGGATGCACCATGATCGGCGGCAGCGGTGCCGCGCCGCTAGCGGGGGCCCGGCGATAACAGCCATTCCCGGCAGGAATGAACGATCGCGTCGGCTCGGCCTCCTCCCTGGCCGAGGTCGCCGCGTCGGCTATCGCGACGCGCGCGCCGCCGTCGAGCCCCGCACGATCAATTCCCCCGGCAGCACCAGGGTGCGCGCCGACATCGCCGGCTCCGCCAGCCGTTGCGTGAGCAACTGCATGGCGTTCTTGCCGATCTCGTAGACGGGCTGCGCGATCACGGTCACGCCGGGCGTGACCAGGTCGGTCCAGGCGTCGTTGTCGAAGCCGGCCAGCGCGACGTCCTCGGGCACGCGCGCGCCGGCCTCGCGCAGCGCGCGGTAGGCGCCGAGCAGCAGCAGGCCGTTGCTGGCCACGATCGCCTCGGGCCGTCCCGCCGCCGCGGCCTCGCCCAGCCAGGCGCCCACGCGCTGGCGCGCGGTTTCCGCGTTCGGCTCGACGAATTCGGCGCGCCCTTCCAGGCCGTGGCGGGCCAGCGCGTCGAGGAAGGCCGCGTGCCGTTCGCGGCCGGTGGTGCTGGCATTGCCGAACAGCCCCGCCACCCGGCGATGGCCGCGCGCGATCAGGTGCTCGACCAGCCGGCCGGCCGCGTCGCGGTTGTCGAGCGTGACCGCGTCGGCGGTGCCGGGCGGCCCGGCGCGATCGATCATCACCACCGGGAAGGCGTAGGCGCTCGCGTCGAACCGCTGCGCGGCCGCGTGGGTCGGCGAATAGATCACGCCCGTGACGCGCTCGCCGGCCATCAGGCGCAGGTACATCGCCTCCTTCTCGGGGTTCTCGTCGGTGTTGCAGAGGATCACGCGCATGCCCTGCGCGTAGGCGGCATCCTCCACGGCGCGGCTGACCTCGGTGAAGAAGGGGTTGCGCACGTCGGAGACGATCAGGCCGATGGTGGCCGTGTCGCCCGAGCGCAGCCGGCGCGCGGCCGCGTTGGGCCGGTAGTCGAGCCGCTCGATCACCTCGAGCACGCGCCGGCGCACGCTGTCGCGTACCGGGCCATTGTTGGACAGCACGCGCGAGACGGTGGTGACCGACACGCCGGCCGCCTCGGCGACATCCTTGATACGTAGTGCCATATCGACTGGTATCGATTTCAGTTCTTGGATCGGGAAATACCCTGATTCGACGGGATCGCGACAGCGGCCCTGGACCGCCGCGGATGCCCGGAAGCAGGCGTGCCTGCGCATTCTAGCGGGGCTTGCGGCGAATTTCAGCCGATTTTCAAATCTCCGGGGCGGCTTGACGGAAAAAGTGGTATCGATTTCAATACGCCCATTCCAACGAATCGTCAGGAGACGCGATGTCGTCCTTGCTTACCGCGGGGCAGGTCCGGCTCGCCGCCCGGGCCGCCTCCCGCCACGATGCGATCGACCAGGCCGGCGCGCTGCTGGTCGAGGCCGGCGTGATCGAGCCGGCCTATGTGGCCAGCCTGCACGGCCGCGAGCAGGTGTCGAACACCTATCTCGGCCATGGCGTGGCGATCCCGCATGGCCTGCAGGAGGACCGTCACCTGATCCGCCGCACCGGCGTGGCCGTGCTGCAACTGCCCGAGGGCGTCGAATGGCGCGACGGCGAGCGCGCCCGCCTGGTGGTCGCGATCGCCGCGCAATCGGACCAGCACATCGTGCTGCTGCAGCGGCTGACGCGCCTGATCGGCGATCCGGCGCGGCTGGCGCGGTTGCTGGCGACGCGCGACGCGCAGGCGATCGTCGATGCGCTCGACGGCGATGCCGGCGCGGCGCCCGAGGCAGGATCGGCCGCGATCGTCCATGCCACGCCGGCCGATTACGCCGAGCGCGTCGAGCTGGTGCTCGATTATCCGCATGGCCTGCATGCCCGCCCCGCCAGCGCCTGGGTGGCCTGCGCGAAACGCTTCCAGGCCGCGCTGCGCGTGCGTCACGGCGATAGCGCCGCCGATCCGAAGAACCTCGTCAGCCTGCTGCAACTGGGCGCCACCGCGAATGCCGCGCTGGTGCTGTCGGCGCAGGGCGTCGACGCGGCCGAGGCGCTGGCCGCGCTGAAGCGGACCATCGAGGCCCTGTCGGCCGAGGAGCACGCGCGCGCCGACGCGGCGAAGCTGCGCCGCCAGCAGGCGCAGCCGGCGCTCTGGACGCCGCGCGATCCGGCCACGGTGATCGAGGGCGTCGGCGCCGGCCCCGGTTTCGTGGCCGGGCCGGTGCGCCTGATGCGCTCACGCACGCTCCAGATCGAGGACCGCGCCGACGATCCGCTCGACGCCGCCACTCGCCTCGAGGCGGCGCTGGCGAGCACCGCCCGCGAGCTCGAGGCGCTGGCGCGCGAGACCGGCACGCGGCTCGGCGAGGCCGAGGGCGCGATCTTCGTGGCGCAGCGCGAATTGCTCGACGACGCCGCGCTGCTCGACGAGACGGCGCGGCGGGTGGTCGACGGGCACGGGCTGGCCTGGTCCTGGCATCGCGCCACCGAGCAGCAGGCGGCGAAGCTG
>NZ_VWWC01000166.1:0-16078 GCF_011753175.1 Burkholderia sp. Cy-637
CGCGCGGCAGCCGTCACGACGGCCCGAGCCCTGCCTCGCGCGAAGCCGCCGACGCAGCGGCTTCGGCCGGCACCGCGGGAGGCGCGGCCTCGACGCCGGCCGCCTCGCCGCCCATCCCGGCAAGCCAGCGCGCCGACACCAGCACCGATCCGGCCTCCTCCACGCCACCGCCCTACCCGGGCCCGGGCCCCCGCGACGGCTGGCGCGAGCACCCGCCCGGCTTCCATCATCCGCCGCCGATCGCGCTCTACGACGCCGGGCGCCACCGCATCGCCGGCTACCCGCCGCCGCCCGGCACACCGCTGCATGCGCTGAACTCGGGCGGCAAGCTGGTCGGCTGGCTCTCGGTGGCGCGCCCCGGCGGCCTGTTCTACGCGGCCGACCAGCGCTTCCAGATGCAGCAGTCGCGCGCCACCTGGGTGATCGTGATCGCGGCGGCGGTGCTCTCGGCCCTGGTCTCGATGGTGCTGGCGCGGCTGATCCTGGCGCCGGTGCGGCGCATCGTGCGCGCCACCCACCGGCTCGCCGAAGGCCAGTACGCGGTGCGCGTGCCCGAGCGCGGCAGCGACGAGCTGAGCCAACTGGCGGGCGACTTCAACCGGCTGGCCGAATCGCTGGCCGCCGCCGAGCGCGCGCGGCGCAACTTCATCGCCGACATCTCGCACGAGCTGCGCACGCCGCTGGCCGTGCTGCGCGGCGAGATCGAGGCGCTCGAGGACGGCGTGCGGCGCCCCGACGCCGGCACCTTCGCCTCGCTGCAGGCCGAGATCGCGCTGCTGAGCAAGCTGATCGACGACCTGCACGAGCTCTCGCTGGCCGATATCGGCGCGCTCTCGTTCGAGATGATCGCGGTGGACGTGGCGCGGGTGGCCGAGATCGCCGCCGAGTCCTTCGTCGACCGGCTCGGCGCCAAGCGCATCGCGCTGGAGACGCGGATCCCGGCCGGCCCGGTGCTGGTCTCGGGCGACCCGCACCGGCTCGCGCAACTGCTGCAGAACCTGCTCGAGAATGCGCTGCGCTACACCGATGCCGGCGGCAGCGTGCGGGTGGCGGTCAGCGCCAGCGGCCGGCACGTGCAGCTCGACGTGCTCGACTCGCACCCGGGCGTGCCCGAGCCGATGCTCGGCCAGGTGTTCGAGCGGCTGTTCCGCGTCGACGTCTCGCGCAGCCGCCAGAGCGGCGGCTCGGGCCTGGGCCTGGCGCTCTGCAAGCACATCGTCGAGGCGCATGGCGGCAGCATCGCGGCGCGCCGCTCGCCGCTCGGCGGCCTCTGGATCATGATGCTGTTTCCCCTGCTCGAGCCGGACCATGAACCCTGATCGCCCTGGCCCCTCCATCCTGATCGTCGAGGACGAACCCAAGCTCTCGGCCCTGCTGGCCGACTACCTGCACGCCGACGGTTACGCCACCGCGATCGTCGCCGACGGCCGCGAGGTGGTGCCCCACGTGCGCGCGCACGCGCCCTCGCTGGTGCTGCTCGACCTGATGCTGCCGGGGCGCGGCGGCCTCGACATATGCCGCGAGCTGCGCGGCTTCTCGACCATCCCGGTGATCATCCTGACCGCGCGCGTCGACGAGATCGACCGCCTGCTCGGCCTCGAGCTCGGCGCCGACGACTATGTCTGCAAGCCCTTCAGCCCGCGCGAGGTGGTGGCGCGCGTCAAGGCGATCCTGCGCCGGATCGAGCAGGCCGAGAAGCAAGCCGAGAAAAAGGGGAAAGGCGAGGCGGGCCACGAGGCAAGCGCGGCCGACGGCGGCGCGGCGCCGTTCGAGATCGACCCCGAGCATCACGTGGCGCGGCTCGACGGCCGCAACCTGCACCTGACGCCGGTCGAGCTGCGCCTCCTGGCGCTGCTGGTGGCCAACCCGGGCCGCATCTATTCGCGGGATTTCCTGCTGCGGCGGCTCTACGACGACCATCGCGTGGTCACCGACCGCACCGTCGACAGCCATGTGAAGAACCTGCGCCGCAAGCTGCAGGCGGTACGCCCCGAGCGCGACTTCATCCGCTCGATCTACGGCGTGGGCTACCAGTTCGAGCTCGACGCGGAAGACGCCGGCAACCCCGCCGACAACCCACCGCCGCCGCGCCGCTAGACGTTCGCGACGCGGAAGTCGGCCGCCACGCAGCCCGTCAACACGCGATCGACGTTGGGCAGGTCGTTGCCGTCGAGCTTCTCGACGATCGCCGCCTCGCTCATGCCGTAGCCGTGCCAGCGCGCCGAGAGCCGCTCGACCAGCACCGCGCGCGGCACCTGCAGCATCACGGTGAGATCGAAGAAGGCGCGCAGCGGCGCCCAGGCCGGATCGTCGAGCAGCAGGTAGTTGCCCTCCACCACCACGATGCGCGCGCCGGCCGGGATGATCGCCGCGCCGGCGCGGGCGATCTCGATCGAGCGGTCGAACACCGGCACCGCGATCTCGCGGCCGTCGTCGGCCTTCAGGCGCGCCAGCATGGCGCCCAGCCCGTCGATGTCGAAGGTATGCGGCGCGCCCTTGCGCGGGCGATCGCCGCGCGCCTCCAGCACGCGATCGTCGTAGTGGAAGCCGTCCATCGCCAGCAGCGCGGCGCGACCCGGCGCCGGCGCGTCCAGCGCCTCGCGCAGGCGCTCGGCGAAGGTGCTCTTGCCCGCGCCGGGCGGCCCGGCCACCGCCACGATGCGGCGCGCGGCCGGATCGGCATCGGCCAGCGCCGCCACCAGCGCGGCGAAATCGACGTCGCGCGTCACGCTCATGGCAGGCGGCTCCGCTCGGCCTGCTTGAGCGCTTCCTGGGCCGACTTGAGCTGGGCGCGCGTGTACATCAGCGCGTGCGAGGCGAGATCGCGCCCGTCTTCCCAGAGGTTGCGCCAGATCGCGAGGATCCCCTCCAGCGGCTGCCCGACCACGCGCGAGGAAAAGCTCTCGAAGGTGATCGGCCCGGTGTAGCCCGAGAACACCAGCGCGCGGAACACTTCCGCGAAGTCGATGCTGCCCGAGCCCAGGTAACCGCGATGCGAATCGCCGGTATGGAAATAGCCCAGATGCGCGCCGGTTTCGCGTATCGCCGTCATCACGTCGGATTCCTCGATGTTCATGTGGTAGGTATCCAGATGCACCAACACGTTCGGCCGGCCGATCCGCTCGCAGAGCTCGACGCCCTGCGAGGCCGTGTTCAGCACGTTCGACTCGTAGCGGTTGACCACCTCGAGGCCGAGCATGATGCCGCCCGCCTCGGCCGTCTGCGCCACCTGCGCGAGGATCTCGACCGACATCGCGACGCCGGCCGGGGTGGTCGGCACGAAGTTCTTCTGGAATGCGGAGTAGAGGATACCGCAGACATGCTTCGCGCCGCACTCGTGCGCCACGCGGATCGCGGCCTCGAGCTTGCGCTTGCCGCGCGCGGCCTTCTCCGGGTCGCCGCTGGAGATGTCGGAATCGGCATCGAGCCCCAGCGAGAAGCTGCAGCCGATGCCGGCGCGCTCCAGCTCGCGGCGCGTGAAGGCGGTATCGATCGAGGCCGGATCGAGCGCCGGGATCTCGATGAAGTCGAAACCCACCTCGGCCGTGTTCGCGATCGCGCGCGCGGCTTCCTCGTGGCTCCAGCCGGCCTCCCAGACCAGTGCATGTACGCCCAGCTTGTTCATTCGCTCTCCTTGTGTCGACGGGATGCGGGCGCGGCCACCGGGGATCGGGGCCCGCGCTCGCGGATGAGGGATGGCAGCCCGCCTTGCGCCCAGGCCCAGCGGGCCAGCATCACGGCGAGCAGGAAGGCGCCCCACAGGGCGGTGGCCAGGTGCTGGTTGGCACCCAGCAGGTTCAGGCCCGAGGCGATCACCTGCAGGATCACCAGCGCGATCACCACCGGCACCACCCGGCCGAAGCCGCCGAACGGATCGACCCGGCCGAGGAAGCAGGCCAGCACCGAGATCAGCAGGAAGGCCTCGCCGTGGCCGACGCGCACCGAGTTGAAGCTGCACAGCATCACCACCCCGGCCACCCCGCACATCAGGCCCGAGAGCAGGTAGATGCGGGTGATCGCGCGCGCCGTGGCGATGCCCGAGTAGCGCGTGGCCTCCAGGTTCGAGCCGACCATGCGGGTGGTGAAACCGAGCCGCGAGCGCGTCATCACCACGTGCCAGGCCAGCGCGCAGGCGATGAAGATCCACAGCGGCACCGGCACGCCGAGCCACAGCCCGTTGCCGAGGTAGCGCACCGAATGCGGGAAGCCGGAAATGTCGCCGCCGCGCGTGAGGAATTCGCCCAGGCCGCGCAGGAAGATCATCGCCGACAGCGACACCAGGATCGGGCTCGCGCCGGTGTAGGCGATGATCGCGCCGATCATCGCGCCGGCCGCGGCGCCCGTGGCCAGCGCCGCGAGGATGCCGAGCAGCACCACGCCGAGGCTGGCGTCGGCGCCGCCGTGCGACTGGATCACCCAGGCCATCGCCAGGCCCGCCATGTTGGCGGTGAAGGTGGCGGCCAGGTTGAAGCCGCCCGAGATCAGCGGCATCAGCATGGCCAGCGCGAACAGGCCCAGCTCGGGCAACTGGAACGCGATCGACTGGAAGGTGCCGGCCGTCAGGAAACGGTCCGAGGCGAGGCTCATGCCGATCACCACCACCGCCAGGAAGCCCAGCAGGCCGGCCACGTCGGCCGGCACGCGGAACACGGACGAAGTACGGGATTGCGACGTGTTCATGAGCCCACCTTGGCGCGAGAAGCCGAGACACGCGTGCCGACCAGGCGCGCGGCGCCCTCGCTGGACAGCGTGATCGCGACCAGGATCACCGCGCCGACGATCATCTTGTACGCATACGAGGAAATGCCGAGCAGGTTCAGGCCGTTGGCCGTGACCGACACCAGCAGGATGCCGAGGATCGCGCCGAGCACCGTGCCGCGCCCGCCGCCCAGGCGCGCGCCGCCCAGCACCACGGCCGCCAGCACCTCCAGCTCGCGCCCGTAGAGCGCGTTGGGCACCACCTCCTGCACGTAGTGCGCCTGCATCAGCCCGGCCACGCCGCTCATCATGCCGAGCCAGCCGTAGGCGAGGTAGTGCATGCGGCCGATGCGGATGCCCACGCGCCGCGCCGCCTCCGGGTTGTCGCCGGTGGCGTAGAGCTGGCGGCCCGCCGTGGTCCGGCGCAGCAGGAACCAGGTGGCCGCCACGCAGGCCGCCATCACCGCCACCGGCAGCGACAGCGTGGCCACCCCGCTGGACGTGCCCAGTTGCAGCAGCGAGACGCGGTTCATCCACCAGTCGGGCAGGTCGTAGATCGACACGCCGCCGGTGACGAACATCAGTCCGCCGAAGAACAGGTTGAAGGTGGCGATGGTCACCACGATCGAGACGATCCGGAAGCGGTAGATGATGGTCGCGTTGAACGCGCCGAGCAGGAAGCCGAAGCCGAGCGAGGCCGCGAAGCCGAGCGCCCAGTTGCCGCCGCCGAGGTGGTTCACGGCCAGCGCAGTCAGGTACTGCGTGACCGAGGCGCCCACCGCGAAGGAGATGTCGATGCCGCCGGCGATCAGCACCACCAGCAGGCCGACCGCGAAGATGATGTTGACCGCGCTCTGGTTGAGCAGGTCGAACAGGTTGGACAGCGTCAGGAAGGTCGAGGTGGTGAGGCCGAGGCCGATCGCCATCACGGCGAGCACGGCGATCAGCAGCGCCTCGATCGAGCCGATCCCGGTCTTGCGCAGCAGCTCATGCATGGACGTCTCGCTCGATATGGTCGATCGGAACCGCGCCCGGCACGTACTCGGCGACGAGACGGCCATCGCGCATGTGCAGGATCCGATCGGCGTTGAAATAGACCTCGGGAATCTCGTCGGAGATCAGCAGGATCGCCATGCCCGCCTGCGCCAGCTCGCGGATGATGGCGAAGATGCCGGCGCGCGCGCCGACGTCCACGCCCACCGTCGGCGAGTCGAGGATCAGCACCTTCGGGCTGGTGGCCAGCCACTTGGCCAGCACCACGCGCTGCTGGTTGCCGCCCGACAGCGTCGAGACCGGATCGTCGGGATGGCCGATCTTCACCGCCAGGCGGCGGATCCAGTCGCGCACCAGGGCCTCGCGCCGGCCCGGCGCGATCAGCCGCGCGCCGTCGAGCAGTTCGTCGAGCACGGCGATGCAGGTGTTGTCGCCGATCGACTGCGGCTGCACCAGGCCGAGCTGCAGCCGGTCCTCCGAGACGTAGGCGATGCCGGCGCCGATCGCGTCGCGGTTCGAGCGCAGCGCGAGCGCGCGCCCTTCCAGCTCGATCGCGCCCGACTCGGGCCGCGTCATGCCGAACAGCGAGAGCGCCAGCTCGGTGCGCCCGGCGCCGAGCCGCCCGGTCAGGCCGAGGATCTCGCCGCGGCGGATCTCGAGGGAGATCTCCCGGTACTCGCGCCCGCGCGTGAGCCGCTCGACGCGCAGCACCACCGGCGCGGCCGACAGGTCGGCGTCGCGCACCGCGTAGTCGAGGCTGCGGCCCGTCATCAGCTCGCCGAGCCGCGTCTGCGTCATGCCGGCGGTCGGGAAGGTGCCGACCTGGCGGCCGTCGCGCATCACCGTCACGCGCGTGCACACCGCCAGCACCTCGGCCAGCCGGTGGCTGACGAACACCACCGCGATGCCGTCGGCCGACAGGCGCCGCACGATCGCCAGCAGCGCCTCGGTCTCGGCGTGGCTCAGCGAGGCGGTCGGCTCGTCCATGAACACCAGCCGCGCCTCGGCCACCAGGGCCCGCGCGATCGCCACGATCTGCCGCTGCGCGATCGACAGCTTGCGCACCGGGCGCTCCAGGTCGAGCTCGACGCCGAGCCGCGCCAGGATGCGGCGCGCCGAGGCCTGCATGCGGCCGTAGTCGACCCAGCGCAGCCGCTCGCCGAGGTTCTGCTCGAAAGCGATGTTCTCGGCCACCGTCATCTCGGGAAACAGCGCGAGGTCCTGCCAGATCACCTGGATGCCGAGCCGGCGCGCGCCGGCCGGATCGAGCGCCTCGACCGGCTCGCCGTCGAAACGCATCCGCGAGCCCGGCTCGGGCTGGTAGACGCCGCTGACGATCTTGATCAGGGTGCTCTTGCCGCAGCCGTTCTCGCCGGCCAGGCACAGCACCTCGCCCGGCAGCACCTCGAAGCTCACCTGCTGCAGCGCCTTCACGCCGCCGAAGGTCTTCGAGACGTTCTCCAGTTGCAGCAGCGGCGGGGCCACCGCGGCGGCAACAGCCGCGGCCTGCCCGGGGGAAGCTGGATTCATGGCACGAATCTCCAGTACACGATGCGCGCGCGAGGCGGGGCCGCCCCGCGCGCCGTCAAACGTCAGAGGCCGAGCTTGGCGAGATCGTCGACGGTCTTGTCGTTGAGATCGACCAGCTGGTCGACGATCAGGTTGTGGCCGCTCGGGTGCACCACGCCGAGGCCCGGGATCGTCATGCCGTCCTTGATCGGCTGGCCCTTGGCGACCATCGTGCCGAGCGTGACGAACACCTCGCCGGCCAGCTCCGGATTCCACATGTAGCCGCCGGTGAGCACGCCGTCGTGCACCAGGCGCCGGCCCTGCCCCGGCGAGAACGGCCCCAGCACGATCACCTTGCCCTTCTGCTCGCGCTCGGCCACCGCGCGCGCCGCGCCGATCGGGCCCTGGCTGCCGAAGGCCAGGATCGCGCGCAGGTTCGGGTGGGCGCGCATCAGGTCCAGCGCGGTCTGGCGCGAGGCGTCGACGTTCTCGGCCACGCCGTAGCGGTCGCCCACCAGGGTCATGCCCGGCGCGTTGGCCTTCAGCCAGGCGATCGCCGCGTCGGCCCAGGCGTTGTGCAGCGGCACCGTCAGCGAGCCGACGAACACCGCGTACTCGCCCTTGCCGCCCACCAGGCCGGCGAGCCGCTTGGCATAGGCCTCGCCGAAACCCTTGGCCGAGGCCAGCTCGAAATCCCAGTCGGCGTTCTTCTGCTGCGGCGACTCGTGCGTGATCACCTTGATGCCGGCCGCCCGCGCGCGCTGCAGCACCGGCTCGAGCACCTGCGCGTCGTTCGGCACCACGCCGATCACGTCGACGTGCTGGGCGATCAGGTCCTCGATGGCGCGCACCTGCAGGGCCGGGTCGGCGCTGGTCGGGCCCACCATGAAGGCCTTCACGCCGAGCTGGTCGGCGCGCTTCTTGATGCCGGCCTCCATCGCGTTGAACCAGGGAATCCCGCCCACCTTCACCACCACGCCGATCACCGGCTTGTCCGGCGAGGCGAGCGCCAAGCCCGTCGCCAGCGCGAATGCCGTCATGCCCACGCAGATCCTGCGCATCAAGTTGCCAACCATGTCTCCTCCCGTTCCAGTGAGGGCCGCTGCCGTGCCGAGGGGCCGGCAAGCGGTGTTCTTACACTTCGCTTTTTGCTGCTAAATCCATTCAGCAACAAAAGTTCGTGTATGCTGAATCCATTCAGCGCCAACGGGAAGCATGGGAAAACCCTGATAATGGCAAGCGGAGCGGCCCGCCCCCGCCCCGCCAGGATTCCGAGGCAGGCGCGCACGGGACGACCAATGAACTCCACATCCAGCGGCAAGAAATCGACCATCTACGACATCGCGCGGGCCACCGGCTCGTCGACCTCGACGGTCAGCATGGTGCTGAACGGCAACTGGGCGCGCTACCGCATCAAGGAGGACACCGCGCGCCGCATCCTCGAGTGCGCGCGCGCGCTCGGCTACCACGTCAACCAGAGCGCGCGGGGGCTGCGGCTGTCGCGCTCGGGGCTGGCCGGGATGATCATTCCGCACTACCGCAACCGCTTCTTCGCGGGGCTGGCCGAGACCTTCGAGGAACGCGCCAAGGGCCGCGCGCTGTGCCCGATCGTGGTGGGCACAAAGCGCGATCCGGAGGTGGAGCTGAACGTGACCCGGACCCTGCTGTCGCAGCGCGTCGAGCTGCTGTTCATCGCCGGGGTGCGCGATCCGGGGCCGCTCAACGCGCTGTGCGCCGATGCCGGCGTGCCCTCGGTCAACCTCGACCTGCCCGGCGAGGGCGCGCCCTCGGTGGTGTCGGACAACCGCCAGGGCGCCAGCACCCTGGCCGGCATGCTGCTCGACAAGGTGCTCGCGCGCGGCGCGGCGCCCGAGGAGCTGATCCTGCTGGGCGGGATCGCCCACGAATACGCCACCGAGATGCGGATCGCCGGCTTTCGCGACGCCTTCGCGGCGCGCGGCCTGCCGGCCCCGGCCGGGGACGCGATCGAGTGCTGCGGCTACGGCCCGGCCGCCACGCGCGAGGCACTGGCGCGGCGCGTGGCGCGGCTCGGCCGCCTGCCGGCCGGCATGCTGATGAACTCGATCACCGCCTTCGAAGGGCTGGTGCAATACGCGGCCGACCTGCCGCTGGCCGAATGGCAGCGCGCCGTGGTCGGCTGTTTCGACTGGGACCCGTTCGCGGTGCACCTGCCCTTCGACGTGACGATGCTGCGCCAGGACGTGCAGACCATGATGTCGGAGGCCTTCGCGCTGGTGGACCGCGCCGCGGCCGAGGGCATCGCCGGCGGGCCGCATCCGCGCATCGTGGTGCCGACCCGCTTCGGCGAGCGCTTCGACACCAACGATGCCGAACCGCGCGTCGATCCGGACCTGTCCTGAGGGGCGCCGCCGGGGCGCGCCGACCGCTGCCCGGCCGGCTCCCCTACAATAGCGGTTTGTCCGTTCAATTCAGGAGTTGCAGATGACTGTCGTTACCACCGAAACCGGCCTCAAGTACGAAGACCTGACCGAAGGCTCGGGTGCCGAAGCCGTTGCCGGCAAGTCCGTCACGGTCCACTACACGGGCTGGCTGACCGATGGCCAGAAGTTCGACTCGAGCAAGGATCGCAACGACCCGTTCGTGTTCGTGCTCGGCGGCGGCATGGTCATCAAGGGCTGGGACCAGGGCGTGCAGGGCATGAAGGTCGGCGGCACGCGCCGCCTGACGATCCCGGCCGAACTCGGCTACGGCGCGCGCGGCGCGGGCGGCGTGATCCCGCCGAACGCCACCCTGGTGTTCGAGGTCGAGCTGCTGGCCGTCTGAGGCCGCGGGCGGGGCGCGAGGCCGGCTTTGTCCAGCCGGCTTCCTGCCCGGGTCCATGCGCCGGCTCCCGAGCCGCTCACGCATCGATGCCCGCCCTTTCCGTTTTCCTTTCTTCCGATGACTACCCGCCCCGCCGCCCCGTCGATCTCGCTGCGCGCCTACGAGCGCGCCGAGGCCTCGGACGTGCATGACTTCCACCAGGTCGTGCTGGGCGTGGACGGGCAGATGCTGATGTCGATCGACGGCGTGGCCGAGCGCATCGACGGCCGCCACGCCTGGCTGATCCCGGCCGGCGCGCGGCACGACTACGCCGGGCTCGGCCCCAATCACCAGCTCGTGCTGGACCTGCCGATCGCCTCGCTGGCGGTGCCCGAGCGCCTGTTCGAGCGCGGCCGGCCGTTCGCGGTGGCGCCCGCGCTGGGCAGCCTGGTCGACGAGCTGGCACAGCTGACCATGCGCGGCGACTCGCGCGCGCTGCACTGGCAGGCGGCCGCGCGGCTCTGCGAGGCCCTGCTCGATGGCGCGCCCTCGCCCGCCGGCGACGCGGCCCGCCTCGATTTCGCGCGCATCGACCGCTGGCTGCGCACGCGGCTGGCCGAGCCGCTGCGGGTGGCCGACCTGGCCGCGCATTGCGGTTTCGGGATACGGCGCTTCCATCAATTGTTCGTCGACGCCTTCGGCGAAACACCCCATCAATACCTGCTCAAGCTGCGGCTCGACACTGCCGTGCTGCTGCTCGCCAATCCCTCGCGCGCGCTGGCCGAGATCGCCGCCGACGTCGGCTTCGCCGACCAGAGCGCCTTGACGCATGCCTTCACGCGGCGCTTCGGCGTCGCGCCCGGGCAGTGGCGGGCCGGCCGCCACTGAACGCGAACGGCGCGGGCCCTCGATGGCACCCGCGCCGTTGTTCGTCACCGCCTGGTCCTCGCTTCCGCTGGCTTCAGGCCGCGCGGATCGCTTCCTCGTAGACCTGCGCCACGCGCCTGGCGATCACCGCATTGTCGAAGTTCTCGCGCGCGTAACGGCGGCAGGCATCGGCATCGGGCAGCTTGAGCGTGCCCGACAGCGCGCCGTCCAGCCCTTGCGCGATCGCCGCCGTGCCGGTGCCGCCCAGCACCAGTTCCTCGGAGAGCCCCGAGACAGCCTCGGGCAGGCCGCCCACCGGCGTGACCAGCACCGGCGTGCCGGAGGCCAGCGATTCCACCGTGATCAGCCCGAAGCCCTCCAGCGCCACGGTCGGCACCACGCTGACGGTGGCGGCGCGATACAGCGCGGCCAGGTGCTCGTCCGGCACGAAGCCGAGCAGCTTCACATGCTCGCCGAGCCCCGCCGCGTCGATGCGCTGCTGCAGTTCCTCGGCCAGCCGGCCCTTGCCGGCGATCAGCAGCAGGATGTCGGGATGGCGGCGGCGCACCTGCTCGACCGCGTCGATCAGGTCCTCCAGCCCCATGCGCCGCACCAGGCGCCGCACCGCCAGCACGATCGGCCGGCCCTGCGGCAGTTGCAGCTTGCGGCGCGCCTCGGCCTGCGTGATCGGCAGGTCGAACTGGGCGGTGTCCACGCAGCCCGGCACGATCCGCACCTTGTCGCGCGCGATGCCGTAGCGCGAGGTCAGGATCTCGGCGAACGCGCTGGACAGCACGATCAGCCGCGAGGAACGCGCGTAGACGGTCTGCTCCAGGTAGCGCTTGGCGCGCTGGCCCAGCGAATCGGCGCCCTCCACCTGGCTCTCGTCGGCCCAGGGCCCCTGGAAGTGCGAGACCTGCGGAATGCCGCGCGTGACGTCGAGCCCCGGGAAGGTATAGAGCGCGAAATGCGAGGACACCACGTCGGGCCGCTCGTGGCGGATCACCTCGCGCAGCGCGCGGCGCGCGGCCATCATGCGGCGCGGCAGCGATTGCGCGGCGGAGCCGAAACCGCGGATCGCGCCGTCGGTGTCGGCGGCCACGCGCCCCGAGCCGGCCACCACGCCGCGCACGGCCACGCCCGCGCCGGGCAGCGCGCCGACCAGCGAGTAGTACATGCGGTCCAGGCCGCCGGCGCGCTCGGGGAACCAGTGCATGCCGATCTGCAACGACTTGATGCTCGAGGATCGGGGAAGAGTGCTCATCGAAGGGGCTCCTGGGTGGGCAACGGGCCGGGGCCCTGGGTCGGCACGTGGGCCGGCGGCGGATTCACGGCCTGGGTGCCCGACGCAATCGGTTGAGGTTGGGAAATCAGCCTCCGGTAGAGTGCCAGGTACTGGGCGCCCATCTGGTTCCAGCCGAAATCGTTCATCAGGGCGCGCGCGGCGCGCCCCATCTCGCGGCAGCGTTCGCGCGAATGCGCGAGCGAGCCGATCGCGCCGGCCAGCGCGTTGGCGTCGTCCGGATCGTCGAGCACGATCCCGCAATCGGCCGTGATGATCTCGGCGCCGCCCGCGGTGCGCGCGGTCACCACCGGCAGGCCGGCGGCCATCGCCTCGAGCAGCGACAGGCTCATCGCCTCGTAGCGCGAGGGGAACACATAGGCGTCCACCGAGGACATCAGCTGCGGCATGGTCTTGACCAGGCCCAGGAAGTGCACGCGCGAGGAGATCCCCAGCGCGCGCGCCTCCTCGGGATAGGGGCTGCCCGGCAGGTAGCCGGCCACCGCCAGGTGCACGTGCTCGGGCAGCTCGGTGAGCGCCTTGAGCACGGTGCCGAGGTTCTTGCGCGGCGTGCGCAGGTCGCCCACGAACAGCAGCAGGAAGGCGTCCTGCGGCAGCTCGTAGGCGCCGCGATCGGGCTGCGCGCCGCCGAAGGCCTGCGCGTCCACGCCGTTGTAGATCACGCCGATGCGGTTGCCGTCGATGCCCAGCCGGCGGATCTCGTCGGCCACCTTGCCCGACACCGCGATCACCGCGCGCGAGCGCCGGTAGGCCCAGCGCTCCAGCACCGCGTTGACGCGCGTGTACACGTATTGATAGGCCGACCACAGGCCCTGGCCCGGCGAGAACGGGTAGTAGCGGCTGGCGAACCAGCCGCCGTGCACGAAATGCGCGGTATTGACATCGGCACGCACCCACGAGATGAAGCCGTTCACATGCAGCACGTCGAACTCGTCGCGATGACGGTTGATCCACAGCGCGCTCTTCAGGGCGAACACCTGCTGGCGCAGCAGGTTGCTCGGCCAGAAGCGGCCCGGCTGCACCGGGATCCAGCGCACCCGCGGGTGCTCCAGCAGCTCCGGCGCGACATGCGACGCGACGAGCGTCACTTCGCACTGCTCGGCAAGTGCCGCGCGTGCGATCTCGTAGTTGACGCGGCCTTGCCCGTCGTTGTGACGGACCACGTGCGTGACGATGGCGATTCTCACAGTCCTGCTCCCCGATTGCGTTTGGCGGCGGCACGCTGGATTTTTTGCCAATGCGATGCCGCCAGGATCGAAAACAAACTCATGAACAGCAACAAACCTCCCGTTCCGATCAGCGAATTGGTGAACACCAGCATCGCGAAGATCGAGATCGCGAGGCTCACGCAGGCGGCGACGTATTTGTCGTCGCGCATCCCGAACGACACGCGCAGCGCGCGCGCCAGCAGCCAGAGCGTGCCCGACAGGTAGAGCAGCGTGCCGGGCCAGCCGAGCACGAAGGGCACGTTCATCACGCCGCTGTCGAAGCTGCCGTACTTGCCGAGCTCGCCGCTGTCGCTGGACAGCTTGGTGGAGGCGCCGGTGGCGCCCATCCCCTCGCCCGCCACGTCGGTGAAGGCGGTCTGCGCGAAGCTGGCGTAGAACTTGTTGCGATCGTCGTAGCTGCGATCGTCCTTGAGGTTGGTGATCGACTCCAGGCGCTGGCCCAGCCGGTCGGCCACCGGGCCCACCGTGAGCAGCGGCACCGACAGCCCGGCCAGCACCATCGCGCCCACCACCATGCGCAGGCGCACGCGGTTCGAGGATTTCGCCAGTTGCACCGCCAGCGCGATCACCCAGCCGCCCCAGGTCGAGCGCACCAGGCACAGCATGAAGGCGATGAAGCCGGCGCCGCCGGCCAGCCAGCGCACCCGCTGGGTGGCCGCCAGCATGAACACCAGCGAGCCCATCATCGCGAAGGCGAACGGCCCCGAGGAATTCATGGTGCTGAACACGCGCACGCCATAGGGCACCGGCTCGCCCTGCGAGGCCATCTGCGAGCCCACCATCCACAGCACGTCCCAGGCCGGCATGATGAAGAACTGCACCATGCCGTAGGCGCCCATCACCAGCATCCCCCACACGAAGGTCGAGACGATCACGTCGCGGTACTCGGGGTAGTCGCGCGCGTTCACCGCGATGTGGAAGCCGATCAGCACCGGGTAGATCCAGTTGGCCAGGTCGTAGGTGGCGGCCAACAGGCCCGCCGAGACCAGCCCGACGAAATAGGCATAGGCCAGGCCCGCCAGGATCATCAGCATCGGCAGGCCGCGCCGCTGCGCCAGCACGCGGTAGTGGCGCAGCAGGCCGAGCCCGCAGATCATGGTGACCGCCAGCGGCGCGATCTGGATCAGGCTGGTGGGCGTGTAGGCGCCGCGCGACCAGTCGGCCAGGCGCCGCACCTCGGGCGCCAGGAACCACAGCCACCAGACGAAGCCCACGTAGCGCGCGGGGCTGCGGAAGTAGAGCCAGAAGCCGGTGGCGATCGACAGCGCGGGGAACGCCAGGGTCAGGATCGAGCCCTGGTGCGCGAGGATCAGCAGCCCGGTGAGCGTCCACAGGCCGGCCTGCGCGGCCCAGTGCTTGGGCTCGGCCAGCAGGCGCCGCTTGGGCTTCTTGCCGCGGCGCGCGCGGACGAGCGGTTCGACGGGATAGGCGGGCGTACTCATGCGGCTCGGTGCGTCAGTTCGAGGGCGTGCGCGAATCGGCCAGCGGCAGCGGCGCGGCGGCGCCGGCCGTGACGCGGCGGCGCTGCAGCAGCTCGCGCGTGATCCGCACGTGCTGGGCCGCGAAGGCCTCGGTGGTGAGGTCGGCCTCGACCAGCCGCGCCGCGGCCGCGCGGGCCCGCGCCAGCCCCCGCTCGGGCTGGGCCACCATGCGATCGGCCGCGCCGCGCATGGCGCTGGCGTCGAAGGCCGGCACATAGGCCGCGCAATCGTTCGGGAAGTAGTCGCGCAGGCCGCCTACGTCACTGACGATCATCGGCTTGCCCACCGCTGCCGCCTCCAGCATCACGGTGATGCCCGAGGCGTGGTGGTTGGGCCGCAGCGGCACCACGATCACGTCGGCCCAGTCGTAGAACTCGCGCTGCTTCGCGATGCCGGACACGGAGGCGATCTCCACGTTGGGCCGGTGCAGCTCGCGCGGGATGCGCCGCCGCGTGGCGAGCTTGACCTGGTAGCGCGGCAGGCCGCCGAAGGCCTCGATCAGGGTGGCCCAGTCGCGGTCGCGGTCGTTGCCGATCGCGGCGATGCGCAGCGGGCGATGCGGCGTCCAGGTCTCGGGCATGCGCACCGGGAAGTCCTGCGTGTTGAGCCCGTAGTAGACCTGCACCGCGTCGCGCTGCAGGAACTCGCGGCACAGCACGGCGTTGTCGCGCGCCAGCGTGGTCAGCACGTCGGCGCGCGACAGCAGCTTGCGATAGACCCAGCGGCGCAGCGCGCCGAAGCGCGGCCAGCGGTCCAGCAGCCAGACGCTCTGCGCCAGCAGCAGCGGCCGCGCGCCGCGCGCGCCGGCCAGCTTCAGCACCAGCGCGGCGGCCAGGTGCTCCTGCTCGGTATGCGTCCAGATCACGTCGGCCGCCAGCAGCGCCTCGCGATTGCGCCAGGCATGGATCGCGTCGAAGCCGAGCGCGGCCTTCAGGGCGCGGCGCGCCACGCTGACCGGGCGCGATTCGCGGCGGTCGCGCGAATAGCTCATGGCGAATTCGTCGGAGGCCGCGTGGTGATAGCCGTACAGGCAGCCGATGTTGTCGCCGGCGCGATAGCTGCGCGGATCGGCGCCGTAAAACAGGTGAACGTGCACGTTCGTGGCGGTCATGCGGAATCTCCGGGTTCGATGCTCAACAAGCGTGCGCGTACGCGCCGGCGCCTGGCGTCGTCGCGCGGCAGCGGGCGGGCCGCGCGAGGCGGCCCGGGCGCGC
>NZ_VWWC01000167.1:0-15961 GCF_011753175.1 Burkholderia sp. Cy-637
TTGGCCAGCGCGGCGGTGCCGCTGCTGCTGCCGGCCGGCACGCCGCCCTGGCTCGGGCTGGCCGCGATGGCGCTTGCCGCGATGCTGGCCGGCGGCCTGTGGATCGGCGCGGCCGGCGCGCTGCGCCAGTGGCGCGGCGTCAACGAGACGATCAGCAGCCTGCTGCTGTCCTATATCGCGATCGCGGTGTTCAAGTTCCTGGTGGAAGGGCCGCTGCGCGACCCGGCCAGCCTCAACAAGCCTTCCACGCGGCCAATCCCCGACGCCTTCGCGATCGGCTCGCTGCCCGGCCTCGACGTGCACTGGGGCCTGCTGTGGGGCGCGCTGGCCTGCCTCGCGGCCTGGGTGCTGGTGCGCCACGCCACCCAGGGTTTCGCGATGCGCATCGTCGGCGGCAACCCGCGCGCGGCGCGCCTGGCCGGGCTGCCGGTGGCGCGCCTCACCTTGCTGGCCTGCACGCTCGGCGGCGCGGCCGCGGGCCTGGCCGGCCTGTTCGAGACCGCCGCCGTGCAGGGCGCGGCCAATGCCTCGCTGCTGGTCGGCTATGGCTACGGCGGCATCCTGGTGGCCTTCGCGGCACGCCACAACCCGCTCGCGATCGTGCTCTGCGCGATCGGCATCGGCGGCATGGAGGCCAGCGGCAGCCTGCTGCAGCGGCGCCTGGACCTGCCCGACGCCACCACCCTGGTGCTGCAGGGCCTGCTGTTCGCCAACCTGCTCGCCTTCGAGGCGCTCGGCCCGCGGCTGGCCGCCTGGCGCCTGAAGCTGCAGGACGCGGCCCGCGCCGCCCGGCCGCTCGACACCGACACGGCGCTCGCCGCCATGGAGAACACCCATGCCTGAGCTGCATTCGCCCCTGGCGATCCTGCTGTTGTCGCTGGCGGCCGGCGCGATCCGCGTCAGCACGCCCTACCTGTTCGTGAGCCTCGGCGAATGCCTGACCGAGAAGGCCGGCCGCGTCAACCTGGGCCTGGAAGGCGTGCTTGTATCGGGCGCCATGACCGGCTACGCCACCGCCTGCCTGAGCGGCTCGCCCTGGCTCGGGGTGCTCGCCGCGGCCGGCGCCGGCCTGCTGCTGGGCGCGCTGCACGGCCTGGTCTGCTCGCTGCCGCGCGTCTCGGACATCGCCTTCGGCATCGCGCTGATGCTGCTCGGCACGGGCCTGGCCTTCTTCCTCGGCAAGCCCTTCATCGAGCCGCAGGCGCCGATGCTGGGCTCGCTCGATCTCGGGCGCTGGGCCGCCAGCCTGCCGCAACTGCACAACGCGCTGCGCATCAGCCCGCTGTTCCTGCTCGGCATCGTGCTGGCGCTCGCGCTGCAATGGGGCCTGCGCCACACGCGCTGGGGCATGGTGCTGCGCCTGGTGGGCGACCACGCCGAAACCGCGCGCGCGCTCGGCTACCACGGCACCCGCGTGCGGATCGCGGCCACCTCGGTGGGCGGCGCGCTGGCCGCGGTGGGCGGCGCCTACCTGTCGCTGGTCTACCCGGGAAGCTGGAACGAGGGGCTGTCGAGCGGCCAGGGCCTGATGGCCGTGGCCCTGGTGATCTTCGCGCGCTGGCAGCCGCTGCGCTGCCTGGCCGCCTCGCTGCTGTTCGGCGCGGCCGGCGCGCTCGGCCCGGCCCTGCAGGCGATCGGCGTGACCGCCGGCTACGACCTCTGGAACGCCGCACCCTATGTGCTGACGCTGGCCATCATGATCCTCCACTGCCGTCCCGATCGCCGCTTCGCCGGCGCGCCGGGCGAGCTGAGCCTCACGCGCTGACGCGCATCGTCAAGGAACGCCTCACCGATGAACCGCCATATCGAAGCCAAACCCTATCCCTGGCCCTATGACGGCGCGCTGCGCCCCGACAACACCGCCCTGGTCGTGATCGACATGCAGACTGATTTCTGCGGCCACGGCGGCTACGTCGACAAGATGGGCTACGACCTGTCGCTCACGCGCGCGCCGATCGAACCGATCGGCCGCGTGCTGGCGGCGATGCGCGCGCAGGGCTACACCATCATCCATACCCGCGAGGGCCATCGCCCCGACCTCTCCGACCTGCCCGCCAACAAGCGCTGGCGCAGCCGCCAGGCCGGCACCGACGGCGTCGGCATCGGCGACGACGGCCCCTGCGGGCGGATCCTGGTGCGCGGCGAGCCGGGCTGGGAAATCATCGAGGAACTCGCGCCGCTCACCGGCGAGGTGGTGATCGACAAACCCGGCAAGGGCTCGTTCTACGCCACCGACCTGGAGCTGATCCTGCGCACGCGCGGCATCGCCAACCTGATCCTGACCGGCATCACCACCGACGTCTGCGTCCACACCACCATGCGCGAGGCCAACGACCGCGGCTTCGAGTGCGTGATGCTGGCCGACTGCTGCGGCGCCACCGATCCCGCCAACCACGCCGCCGCCTTGCACATGGTGACCATGCAGGGCGGCGTGTTCGGCGCGGTGTCGAACTCGGCGGCCCTGCTCGCCACGCTGGGAGCCGCGTCGTGATGCGCCGCGTGGCGCGCCCGATCGGCGCCGCCAGCGCCGCCGATGCGCTGGACGCCGCCAACGGCCGCGCGCTCGGCATCGAGGTGATCGGCGCGAGCAAGTCGTTCGGCGCGTTCCGCGCGCTCGACCAGGTCTCGCTAAAGATCGCGCCGGGCAGCGTGCACGCGCTGCTCGGCGAGAACGGCGCGGGCAAGAGCACCCTGGTGAAGGGGCTGGTCGGCTACGGGCCGCTCGACGCGGGGCAGATCATCGCCGGCGCGCGCGAGGTGCGGATCGCATCGCCGCGCGACGCGCAGGCGCTCGATATCGGCATGGTCTACCAGCACTTCACGCTGGCCGCGGGCATGTCGGTGGAGGAAAACCTGCTGCTCGCGCGCGCCGCGCTGCCCTGGCGCATCGACTGGCGCGCCGAGCGCGGCCGCCTGGAACGCTTCCTGGCGCGCATGCCGTTCCGGCTCAGGCTGGATGCGCCCGTGTCGAGCCTCGCGGCGGGCGAGAAGCAGAAGCTGGAGATCCTCAAGCAGCTCTATCTGGAGCGGCGCTTCCTGATCCTCGACGAGCCGACCTCGGTGCTCACGCCGCAGGAAGCCGACGAGGTGCTCGGCCTGATGCGCGAGCTGGCCAGCGCGCGCGTGCTGACGGTGCTGATGATCACCCACAAGTTTCGCGAGGTGCTCGATTTCGCCGACGCGGTGACGGTGCTGCGCAAGGGCCGCGCGGTGGCGCAGGCGAACGTGGCCGATACCAGCCGCGACGAGCTGGCGGCCTGGATGATGGGCGTGGAGACGGCGGCAAGGGACGCGGCCGATGACGCGACCACGAATGCGACGGATGCGACGACAAGCGCATCGGCAAGCTTGACGACAAGTGTGACGACAAGCGCGGCGAAAAACGCGGCAACGATCGCAACGACGATCGCGACGACAGGCGCCGTGACGAGCGCGACCTCCAGCCCCGCCGCATCGCTGCCCGACACGACACTCGCGGCGCGCGCCACGCGCCGCCCCTGCCCCGCCGACGCGTCGATCGGCCTCGAGGCCAGCGGCCTCACGGTGCGCGACGACCTCGGCCTGCCGGCCGTGCGCGAGCTCTCGCTGGCGGTGCGCCGCGGCGAGATCCTCGGCATCGCCGGCGTCTCCGGCAACGGCCAGAAGGCCCTGGTCGAGGCCCTGATCGGCCAGCGCCAGCCGGCGGCGGGACGCATGGCGGTGGGCGGCCGCCCCTATCGCGCCACCCGAGACGAGATGCGCGAGCGCCGCGTGTTCGCGATCCCCGAGGAGCCGCTGCGCAATGCTTGCATCGCCTCGATGAGCGTGGCCGAGAACCTCGCGCTGCGCGACTTCGACCGCGCGCCGCTGCGCGCGCAAGGCTGGCGTCTCGACCGGCGCGCGCTGCGCCGGCGCGCGGCCGAGCGCATCGCCGAATTCAAGGTCAGCCCGCCGCTGCCCGAGCGCGCGATCGGCACCCTGTCGGGCGGCAACGTGCAGCGCGCCGTGCTGGCGCGCGAGCTGGGCCAGCCGGTGGAGGTGCTGATCGTCGCCAACCCGGTGTTCGGCCTCGACTTCGCCTCGGTGGCCGACATCCACGCGCGCCTGCTCGCCGCGCGCGAGGCCGGCGCCGCGATCCTGCTGGTCAGCGAGGATCTCGACGAGCTGCTGGCGCTGTCGGACCGGATCGCCGTGATGTCGGCGGGACGGCTGGTGTTCGAGACCGAGGCGGCCGGCGCCGATCGCGCCGTGCTGGGCCGCCACATGGCCGGGCACGACGAGGCCGACGAGCCTGCCGCGTCCTCCGGCAGGCCCGGCGCCGCGCACGCGCATCGCGAGCCGGCCCGGCCGGCCGATGCGCCTGGCACCCATCGCTGAAAGAGAGAACATCCCGATGCACTTCGAGGTCCCCGCCCGCCCCGCGCCCTATCGCTACGACCCGGCGCATACCGCGCTGATCGTGATCGACATGCAGCGCGACTTCATCGAGCCCGGCGGTTTCGGCGCCGCGCTCGGCAACGACGTCGCGCCGCTGGCCGCGATCGTGCCGAGCGTGGCCGCCCTGCTCGCCTTCGCGCGCGCCCGCGGCTGGAGCGTGGTGCATACGCGCGAATCGCACGCGCCCGACCTGTCCGATTGCCCGCCCGCCAAGCGCTTGCGCGGCGCGCCCAACCTGCGCATCGGCGACAGCGGCCCGATGGGCCGCATCCTGGTGCGCGGCGAGCCCGGCAACCAGATCGTCGAGGCGCTCGCGCCGCTGGCCGGCGAAACGGTGATCGACAAACCCGGCAAGGGCGCCTTCCACGCCACCGCGCTCGACGCGCTGCTGCGCGAGCGCGGCATCACGCACCTGGTGTTCGCCGGCGTGACCACCGAGGTCTGCGTGCAGACCTCGATGCGCGAGGCCAACGACCGCGGCTACGACTGCCTGCTGGTGGAAGATGCCACCGCCAGCTACTTCCCGGCCTTCAAGGCCGCTTGTCTCGAAATGATAAGCTCGCAGGGCGGCATCGTCGGCTGGACCGCGCCGCTGGGCGCCCTGCTCGAAGCGGCCCCGCTGCCCGCCGCCCCATCCGCCAGCCCACAGCCATGACCATCGAACTGAATCGCCCCGAGATCCTTGCCGAAGTGCGCGCGGCCTTCGAGGCCTACGAGCGCGCGCTGGTCGACAACGACGTGCCGACCATGGACGCGCTGTTCTGGAACGCGCCCGAGGTGGTGCGCTACGGCATCGCCGAGATCCAGCACGGCGGCGCGGCGATCCGCGCCTGGCGCGCGAGCTGCGAGCCGGTGCCGCCCTCGCGCCGCCTGCATCGCACCGTGATCACCAGCTTCGGCGGCGAGCACGCGACCGTCAGCACCGAATTCAGCAGCGACGCCACCTCTTTGCTGGGCCGCCAGATGCAGACCTGGGCGCGCCTCGACGGGACCGACACGCCGCATCGCGGCTGGCGCATCGTCGCCGCGCACGTGAGCCTGATCGACGCGCCCGAGCCGCGAGCCGCGCATTCCTCCACCGGACCCAGCCCAGCGTGAGCGCTTCCCCTCTCTCCCCCGAACTCGCCGACGACGAGCAGGCGGTCAATCGCGCCAACCCGCTCGCCGAGCAGGTCTACCAGCAGTTGAAGAGCGATATCTTCGGCTTCCGGCTGCTGCCAGGCGACCGTTTCTCCGAAACCGATATCGCCCGGCATTACGGCGTATCGCGCACGCCGATGCGCGACGGGCTGTTCCGGCTGCAGCGCGAGGGTTACCTGGAGGTGGGTTTCCGGCGCGGCTGGAAGGTCGCGCCGATCGACTTCGCCCAGCTCGACCAGCTCTACGAGCTGCGCATCGTGCTGGAGCTCGCCGCGATCGAGCGGCTCACGGCCGGCGCCGGCAACTGGGCCGATGCGCTGGCCACGCTGCACGCCACCTGGTGCGTCGCGCCGGAGGCGCGCGAGACCGATCCCGCCGAGATGTTCCGCATGGACGAGGCCTTCCACCGCCAGCTGGTGGCGGCTACCGGCAATGCCGAGATGCTGCGCGTGCATAACGAGGTGACCGAGCGGATCCGCATCGTGCGGCGGCTCGACTTCCTGAAGGCGCATCGCACCTCGGCCACCTACGAGGAACACGCCAAGATGATCCGCCTGCTGGAACGCGGCGCGATCGCCGAGGCCGGCATGCTGTTGCGCGCCCACATCACGCAGAGCCGGCTGGAAGTGCGCAAGATCACGCTGTCGATGCTGGCCGAGGCGCGCGGCAGCAAGCTGCCCTTCGTGCTCTAGCTGCGTGCTCTAGCGCCGTGCTACAGCCGCACGCTCGCGCGCCATCGCCGATCGACCGGCGCGCGATACCCGGCGCTCAGGCCTCGATCGGCCCCATCGGCCCCTGGCCGCGAATCCACGACCAGTCGGCGCGCTCGGCCATTTCCTTGTCGCCGCGGCTGTCGCCGTAGGCATAGAGCTTCGCGGGCGGCTCATCGCCCCACCAGGCAGCGAGCCGCACCACCTTCTGCGGTCCCCAGCAGTTCTCGCCGTCCAAGCGCCCCGCGAAGGCGCCGTCCCGCCAGGCCAGCCGCGTGGCCAGCACCGCGTCGAGGCCGAGGGTGGCGGCCCACTTCTCCAGGTACAGCGAGGGCGAGGCGCTCACCAGCACCACCTGGTGGCCGCGCGCCTGATGCTCGCGCACCCGCTCGAGCATCTCGGGACGCACCAGCGTGGGCAGCTCGGTCTGCACGAAGGCGGTGGCCAGCGCATCGAGCTCGCGCGCCGGCATCGGCCCGAAGGCGAACCAGGCGAAGCGCGCCTTGGCCGCGCCGCGCGAGATCAGCCCGGCCTTCATGGCGAGAATCCAGGGCAGCGCGCGCAGGCCCGCGCAGGCGAAACGGCGGGTGCCGACGGCTCGCCGGACGAAGTGCTGGAAGCTGTCGGCGGTGGTGATGGTGCCGTCGAAATCGAAGGCGGCGACGATGCGGTCGGTCATGGATTCGGGAGCGGGAGGAAGCAGGGAAAACAGGGAAACGCGTGCGACCCCGGAAGATAGCAAATTTGCGCGGCCGGCTCGCCAAAACGACAAGGCCGGACCGCACATGCGGCCCGGCCTCTCGCCCGTCGCGGCGAATCCGCGACGGCGCGCGCCGCCTCTCCCGACGGCGCGCGTCCCCTCCTGCAAGCCTCAGATATGGCCCTGGTGCCCCGACACGCCGACCTGCTGCAGCTTCGCATCGGCCGCGGCCGCGTTGCTGGCCGGCAGGTTGCGGCTGAAGCGGCGCGCCCAGATCGCGGTGACGATCGGCACCAGGATCGCGGTGATCAGGCAGGCGGTGGCCACCGTGGCGGTGGCGGCCGGCACCAGCGGCTTGAACCTGGGCACCATCTCGCCGATGATGGCCGGGTTCGCCACCGCGGCGCCCGCGGTCGACGAGGCGGCGATGCCGGCCGTGCCGTTGCCGCCGCCGATGAAGCGGTCGGCCAGGATCAGCGGAATGCCGGTGACGATGATCACGGCCACGCCGAGGATGATGCCCGGGATGCCGCTCTTGGCGATCACGTGCAGGTCGATGCCGTTGCCCAGCGCGAAGCCGAAGAACGGGATCAGCGGATGCACGCAGCGGCCGAACAGGTCGCGCAGGTCGCGATCGAGGTTGCCCAGCGCGAAGCCGATCAGGAACGGCAGCACCGCGCCCACGAACAGGCGCGGCTCGAACACCGCCACGCCGGCCGCGCCGAGGATCGTCATGCTGACCAGCGGCCCCGATTCGAGCGACATCAGCACGAAGGCGCCGGCCTCCTCACGCGTGCCGTACTGCTGCATCACGGCCGCGTAGAGCCCGCCGTTGGTCATGTCCATCGAGGCCACGATGGCGAGGATCGAGAGCCCGGCGAACAGCCCCCCCTTCACCCCGTCGTCGGGAATGAACTGCGCGCAGATCAGGGTGACCAGCCAGGCCACCAGCGTCTTGGTCACCACCAGGGTGCCCGACTTGCGCAGCACCACCCCGGTGGCGCGCAGGTCGATGGTGGCGCCCATGCAGAAGAACCACACCGCGAGGATCGGCACCGTGCCGGCGATCAGCCCGTTGGTAAACGAGCCGAAGTATTTCCCCGCATCCGGCGCGAAGGTGTGGACGCAGGCGCCCAGCACCATGGGCACCAGCATCAGGCCGCCCGGTACGCGATCGATCGCTTTTTTGATATTCACAAGGTTCTCCATCCATGGACGTTCGCGTCCGTTGTCGAATCCGCCGTCTCCCCGACGTGATTTCGGAACGTTATTCCATTCTGTGATCGCCTTACATCGCGGTTAACCCTGCAATTGCCGACCGTCACTCAAGCAAACCATCGGCCGTCCAGCCCGTTTCGAAAAAATACCTGGAACAACGTTCCGATTTTTATTCGGCTGTGATCTAATGCGGAACACGCAAAGGGGCCCCGGCGCCCCGCCTCATCGATCCCCAGGAGACAGCAGATGGAAGTCCGCCAGGCCATACACAGCGAACACGCGAAAACCCTCGATACCGCCGGCTTGCGGCGCCACTTCCTGGTCGAACAGGTGTTCGAGGCCGACGCGCTCAAGCTGACCTACAGCCATATCGACCGCATCATCGTCGGCGGCGCCTTCCCGGCCACCCGCGCGGTGGAGGTGCCCAACGCGCTGGGCAAGACCATCGGCGTGGAGCACCTGCTGGACCGGCGCGAGCTGGGCGCGATCAACATCGGCGGCGACGGCTGGGTGGAGGTGGACGGCCAGCGCCACGCGGTGCGCTTCGAGGAGGCGATCTACATCGGCCAGGGCACGCAGTCGGTGGTGTTCGGCAGCGACGACGCCGCCCGGCCCGCCAAGTTCTACCTGAACTGCGCGCCGGCCCACACCCGCTACCCGACGCGCGTGATCACGCTGCAGCAGGCCTCGCCGGAAACGCTGGGCGACCCGTCCACCAGCAACCGCCGCACCATCTACAAGTTCATCGTTCCGGAAGTGGTGCAGACCTGCCAGCTCTCGATGGGCATGACCAAGCTGGAGCCGGGCAACCTGTGGAACACCATGCCCTGCCACACCCACGAGCGCCGCATGGAGGTGTATTTCTACTTCGGCATGCAGGAGAACTCGGCGGTGTTCCATATGTGCGGCGAGCCGCAGGAAACGCGCCACATCCTGGTCCACAACGAGCAGGCGGTGATCTCGCCGAGCTGGTCGATCCACTCGGGCGTGGGCACCCAGGCCTATACCTTCATCTGGGGCATGGTCGGCGAGAACCAGGTGTTCAAGGACATGGACCACGTCAAGATCGGCGATCTGCGCTGAAGCACGGCCGCCCGGCCCGCGCCGGGCGTCGCCCGATCCATCACTGGCAATCGAGAGGAACCCCATGCCAGCCAATTTCTTCGACCTGACCGGCAAGGTCGCGGTCGTCACCGGTTGCAATACCGGCCTGGGCGCCGGGATGGCGATCGCGCTCGCCGAGGCGGGCTGCGACATCGCCGGCGTCAACCGCGGCGCGCCCACCGAGACCATGGCACGCGTCGAGTCGCTCGGCCGCCGCTTCCTCGACCTGCGCGCCGACCTGTCGAGCACGCAGCCGATCGACGACGTGGTGAACGCCACGGTCGAGGCCTTCGGCCGCATCGACGTGCTGGTCAACAACGCCGGCATCATCCGCCGCAACGACGCGCTCGCGTTCACCGAGGAGGACTGGGACCTGGTGATCGACACCAACCTGAAGACGGTGTTCTTCCTCGCGCAGGCGGTGGCGCGCCAGTTCGTCAAGCAGGACGGGC
Organism: Burkholderia sp. Cy-637; assembly: GCF_011753175.1. Classification (NCBI taxonomy): domain Bacteria; kingdom Pseudomonadati; phylum Pseudomonadota; class Betaproteobacteria; order Burkholderiales; family Burkholderiaceae; genus Burkholderia; species Burkholderia sp. Cy-637. Next base: position 9,741 of record NZ_VWWC01000167.1, read on the forward strand.
CGGGCAAGATCATCAACGTGGCCTCGATGCTGTCGTTCCAGGGCGGCATCCGGGTGCCCTCCTACACCGCCTCGAAAAGCGGCGTGCTGGGCTTGACGCGCCTGCTCGCCAACGAATGGGCCTCGCGCGGCATCAACGTCAACGCGATCGCGCCCGGCTACATGGAAACCAACAACACCACGCAGCTGCGGCACGACGCGCAGCGCAACGAGGAAATCGTCGGCCGCATCCCGGCCGCGCGCTGGGGCGTGCCGGGCGACCTGGCCGGCCCCGTGGTGTTTCTCGCCTCGCCCGCCTCCGACTACGTGCACGGCCACACGCTGGCCGTGGACGGCGGCTGGCTGGCCCGCTGATTCAACTCCGACCCGGGACGCGCTATGCTCACGCCTGAATCAAATTCGAGGGATGGTCTGCACATGGAAGCGATGCTCAGGCGCCGGAAGGACGAGGCCGCCTCCCGGGCGCGGAACGACGAAGGCGGCGAGAAGACGGAATCGGCCTCGGCCGCGGGCAAGGTGTTCGCCGTGCTGGAAGCGCTCGGCGCGCACGGGCCGATCGGCATCAGCGAGCTGTCGAACCGGCTCGACATGTCGAAGACCACGGTCCACCGTTTTCTGCAGACGCTGAAGACGCTCGGCTTCGTCGCGCAGGAGGACGAGACCGAGCGCTACCGGCTGACGATCCGGCTGTTCGAGCTCGGCTCGCAGGCGCTGGAGAGCGTCGACCTGGTGCGCGAGGCGGACGTGGAGATGCGCCGCATCGGGCGCCTGACGCGCGAGGCGCTGCACCTGGGCGCGTTCGACGAAGACCACATCATCTACATCCACAAGATCGACGCCGACTACGGGCTGCGCATGCACTCGCGGATCGGCCGCACCAATCCGCTCTACAGCACCGCGATCGGCAAGGTGCTGCTGGCCTGGATGGCGCCCGAGGAGGCGCGCGAGGCGCTCTCGCGCATCGAGTTCCGCAAGTCCACGCAGAAGACGCTGGCCTCGGCCGAGGCGGTCTGGAGCATCCTGCCGCACGTGCGCGAGCAGGGTTACGGCGAGGACAACGAGGAACAGGAAGACGGTCTGGTGTGCCTGGCGGTGCCGGTGTTCGACCGCTTCGGGCGGGTGATCGCCGGGCTGTCGATCTCGTTTCCGACCATGCGCTGCGGCGCCGACACCAAGGCGCATTACGTGGCCCTGCTCAAGCAGGCGGGGCAGGTGATCTCCTCGAAGCTCGGTTATCGCGGCGAGCCGCTCTGAGCGGCGGCGGCGCGCCAGCCCGAAGCCAGGCACGGCGAACGATCAGGCGGCCCGGCGGGCCGCCTTTCTTTTTGGCGCGGGCGCGGGCGCGGCCGGCTCGTGGCTCGCCGAGGCGAAGGACGCGAAGTCCGCATCGTGCGCGACCTCGCGCATCAGGCGACGGAACCACATCAGCGCCGGGTCGTGCTCCTGGAAGCGGTTGTACTGCACCACCTCGGCCAGCTTCGGGATCGCGAACGGGCAGCGCAGCACGCGCAGCGAGGGCGAGGCGCGCTGCAGCAGGGTGGCCAGCCGCGTCTGCAGCGTCGCTACGCGCTGCGTGCCGTGCAACAGGTGCGGCACCACTTGGAAGGTTTCGGCCGTCACCTCGGCACGGCGCCGGTAACCCAGATCGAGCATGGCGCGGCTGTCCAGCGTGACGATCGCGCCGCCGGCCCACTCCATGATCACGTGCCCCAGCTCCAGGTAGCGCTCGAGCGTCAGGCGGCGCCCCACCTGCTGGTTGCCGTCCCACACCAGGCAGGACCAGCCGTCCTCGAACAGCGGCTCCGAGGGATAGGCCGCGCCGGCGCGGAAGTCCGGCGTGACCAGCAGGTCGATCTCGCCGTTCTCGAGATGGACCAGGCCGAGCGTGGCGGCGGTACGCACCCGGAAGCGCATGTTCGGCGCCTCGAGCGAGGCGCGCCGCAGCACCTCGCCGAGGAACACGCTGATCACGTAATCGGAAGCCTCGATCACCAGGGTGCGATCCGAGCTGCCCGGATCGAAGCGGGGCGCGTCGTGGGTGATCGACTGGATCTGCCGGAGCACCTCGCGCACCGGCTGGCGCAGGTTCTCGGCACGCGAGGTCGGCACCAGGGTCTTGCCCACCGGCACCAGCAGCTCATCGTCGAAATACTCGCGCAGCCGGGCCAGCGCGCAACTGGTCGCCGACTGGCTGAGGAACAGCCGCTGGGCCGCCTGGGTCACGCTGCGCGCATCGAGCAGCGCATCGAGCACCACCAGCTGGTTCAGGTCGAGCTTGTTGAAACGCATGGCGGCGGCTCCATTGATGGCCTCAATACATCGGGCGTGAACAATCAATTTTACACAGGCTCGGGGCGCGGGCATCGTGCGGATTCACGCCGCTCCCGGCGCGTCGCCACCGCCTCCTCCCAGCCAAGGAACCGCCCCATGTTTCGCCCCGCTTCACGCTGTCTTGCCTCACGCTTTCTCGCCGCCCTGCTGGCCGCCTCGGCCTGCTTCGCCGGCCCCGTCGCGCATGCCGATCCCGTCTCGTATCACTACGCCAGCGTCGACGGGCTGCGCCTGTTCTATCGCGAGGCCGGCGATCGCGCCAAGCCGACCTTGCTGCTGCTGCACGGCTTCCCGAGTTCGTCGCACGAGTTCCGCGACCTGATGCCCCTGCTCGCCGGGCAATTCCACGTGATCGCGCCCGACTACCCCGGCATGGGCTACAGCGAGGCGCCGCCCGCCGAGCGCTTCGCGCCGAGCTTCGACAAGGTGACGAGCGTGATCGAGCACTTCGTCGCGAGCCTGGGCGAACCGCACCTGATCGTCTACATGACCGATTTCGGCGGCCCGGTGGGCATGCGCCTGGCCCTGCATCATCCGGACTGGATCGACGGGCTGGTGTTCCAGAACGCGGTGATCTCGGAGGACGGGGTCGATCCCGCCCGGCGCCGGCGCGACGCCGCGATCACGGGCGAGGCCACGGAGGCCAAGCGCGCGCTGGCGGAAAGCCACGTCTCGCTGGCCACCGCCCTGCTCCTCTATCGCCACGGCGCGCGCGAGCCCGATGCGCTGAACCCCGATGCCTGGACCAACGACGCGGCCGCGCTCGCCAACCCCGACAGCCGCCGCATCATGACCGACCTGCAACTCGACATCCCGAACAACGTGGCCGCGTTCCCGGCCTGGCAAACTTGGCTGCGCGAGCACCAGCCGCGCACCCTGGTGGTGTGGGGCAAGAACGATCCGATCTTCGTGCCGGCCGGCGCCGAGGCGATCCGGCGCGAGGTGCCCGACGCAGCGATCCACTACTACGACACGGGGCACTTCGCGCTGGAGGAGGATCACGACGATATCGCCAGGCAGATCGGTGGCTTCTTCGCGCCGGTTCACGTGCGCGGCCGGATCGAGTCGGTGGAGGGAGCGACGGTGACGGTGCGCACCCGCGAAGGCGCGACGCAGGTCCTGAAGCTCGATGCGCGCACGCGGCTGGCCGCCGTCAAGCCCTATGACCGCGCCCGGATCGAGCCCGGCAGCTATGTCGGCACGGCGGGCGTGCCGAGCGGCGCCGGACTCGGCGCGCTGGAGGTGATGGTCTATCGCGAAGAGCGGCGCGGCACCGGGGAAGGCCATTACGCCTGGGATCTCGCGCCCGGCAGCAGCATGACGGGCGCCACCGTGACGGCGGTCACGGCCCAGCCCGGCGGCCGCGACCTGGACCTGCGCTACGGCAGCGAGACGCTGCGCGTGCATGTGCCCGATTCGGCACCGGTGGTGACCTACGCGCCGGCCGGGCGGGAGGATCTGGTGCCGGGCGCCTACCTGTTCGCGCTCGCGGCGCCCGGCGATCACGGGCAGTGGCGAGCCGGCGCGATCTCGGTGGAGAAGGACGGCGTCAAGCCGCCGCTGTGATACCCGGAAGGCCCGGCGGAAGCGCCCTCAGCGCGTGGCCATCACCACCGCCGCGCCGGCCATCATGGTGGCGCTGGCGCGGTTGGCCACCTTCACCGCGCGGCGACTCCTGAGCAGCCGGCGCGCGCGCACCGCGAGCAGCGCCCAGCTCAGGTCGACGGCGGCCATCACCACCAGCATGGTCAACGCCAGCTCGGCCCAGGCCAGCGGCCCGACACGGGAAAGATCGATCAAGGTCGGCAGTAGCGCCACGTAGAACACCATGATCTTGGGATTGCCGAGCGAGACGGTGAGGCCGGCGGCGAACATGCGCAGCGGCGACTGGCCGCTCGGCAGCTGGCCGTCGTCGACGGCGGCCGGCGCGAGCCACATCTTCACGGCCAGGAACAGCAGGTAGACGATGCCGGCGATCTTCAGCAGCAGGAAGGCGGTCGCGAAGGTCTTGGCCAGCGCGGCCAGGCCCGCCACCGCGAAGCTCATCCACAGGATCTCGCCGATCCACATCGCGGCCAGGAACGGCAGCACGTCGCGAAAGCCGTTGCTCATCACGCGCGCGACCAGGGCGGCAATCCCCGGCCCGGGCGAACCGGCGGCCACCATCAGGGCCAATGCGAATACCAACAGGGCGGACAGCGCCATCGAAGCCTCCAGGACAGACGGCGGCGCACCGGGGCGATGGCTCCGGCACGGCGCCGCGAGCCGCCATCTTAGCGCAGCCGCGTGCGGCCCTGGCCCGGCTTGGCCGCCATCGCCGCCGTGCCTGACTCGCCATCGCCGCCTGGCTGTAGCCGGCTTGCCTTCGCTGGATTGCCGTTGCCTGGCTCTCGCTGACTTGCCGTTCCCGCCTTGCCTTCGATGCCTTGCCTTCGATGCCCTGCCTTCGCCGCCTTGCCCTCGCCGCGCTGCCTTCGATGCCTCGCCCTCGCCGCAGGCCGGCAGCAGCGCGGCGGCGCGCGGGTCGATGCGCGCGCCGCCGGTTTGCCTGCCTGCTCCCTCGTGCCAAACCCCTTCGTAGCGCCCCGCCCGCCTAGCGCGTGTTGCCGTCCGCTTCGTGAGGAATCCCCTCGATCGGGCATTCGGGCGTGCCCGGCATCGGCCGCGTGATCGCCTCGGCGGCCGCACGCGCCTTCTGCGGATCGTTCACCCAGTCGCGGTAGAAGCCGAACGGGCAGTCGGCCACGCCATGCACGCTGTCGCCCGAGTTGATCGTGCCGGTGTAACCGCGATGCAGCAGCTTGTAGAGATGGTTCTGCGACTGCAGGTTGCGGCGCGCGTCGCGGATCTGCGAGACCGACAGCTCCGCGTACTGCACGCCCATCTCCTCCTCGCCGCATTCGCCGAGCGTGCGGCCGTCGAAGCCGACGATCGCCGAGTGGCCGAAGTAGGAATAGACGCCGTCGAAGCCGGCCGCGTTGGCCACCGCCACGTAGGTGTTGTTCATCCAGGCCATCGCCTTCGAGACCAGCACCTGCTGCTCCTTGGCCGGGTACATGTAGCCCTGGCAGCGCACGATCAGCTCGGCGCCCTGCATCGCGCAGTCGCGCCAGATCTCAGGATAGTTGCCGTCGTCGCAGATGATCAGGCTGATCTTCAGGCCCTTCGGCCCGTCCGTCACATAGGTGCGGTCTCCCGGGTACCAGCCCTCGATCGGCGTCCAGGGCATGATCTTGCGGTACTTCTGGACGATCTCGCCCTGGTCGTCGATCAGGATCAGGGTGTTGTAGGGCGCCTTGTGCGGGTGCTGCTCGTGGCGCTCGCCGGTGATCGAGAACACGCCCCACACCTTGGCCTGTCGGCAGGCCGCCGAGAAGATCTCGGTCTCCGCGCCGGGGATGGTGGAGGCGGTCTCGTACATCTCGGCCTCGTCGTACATGATGCCGTGCGTCGAATACTCGGGGAAGATCACCAGGTCCATGCCCGGCAGGCCGCGCTTCATGCCGACCAGCATCTCGCCGATCCTGCGCGCGTTCTCCAGCACCTCGGCCCGGGTATGCAGCCGCGGCATCTTGTAGTTCACCACCGCGACGCCCACGCCGTCGCGGCTGCTCGAAATATCGCCATGTCGCATCGTCTTGCTCCGTTCGCTTGATGAGCGGGATGGCCCCGCTCAGTGACTGATCATCCAGGGCCGGCCGGCGGGACGCTTGAGCGCGCCCGCGCCCGCCGCCCCACCGCCGCCTGCCGCGCCGATCGAGCTGCCGCCGCGCCGATCGACATGATCGTGTCCTCGCCGGGCGGCCATCTCGAATCGGGCGACGCGATCCACGACGTGGTCCGCTTCATCGACGCGCCGGTCAATATGATCGGCACCGGCTGGGTGGGCAG
>NZ_VWWC01000168.1:0-15949 GCF_011753175.1 Burkholderia sp. Cy-637
CGGCGCGCCCGCCCGAGCCCCTGGCGGCCGGCGCGCCGGCCGGGCCCGCCCCGACCGGGCGCGGGCCAAAACGGTGCAACCGGCCCAACCGATACCGCGGACAACGATTTGAAACTGCATCAGGACCCGAGCGAGGCGCTCAATACCGTCACCGGCTACGGCCCCGACTACGTCGACATCAACCTGGCACGCCACGAGCACAGCGTGATCGTGCTGCCGGCCGCGCCCGTGATGGCCTGGCCGGTCGACGCCTTCGAGGCGCTGGAGGCCCGCCATTTCGAGCTGCTGCTCGATCCGTCCCCGGAAGTCGTGATCTTCGGCAGCGGCGCGCGCCTGCGCTTCCCGCATCCGCGGCTGACCGCCGCACTGGCCGCGCGCCGGATCGGCGTCGAGACCATGGACTTCCAGGCCGCCTGCCGGACCTACAACATCCTGATGGGCGAAGGCCGCAAGGTGGCCGCGGCGCTGCTGATCGAACGTCCGGCCGCCTGAGGCGCGCCGCTCGTCCCGGCATCCCGGCCCGGCTCCATCATCCCTCCGATCCCTCCCATCATCCGAACCGACATCGAGGGATCGAAGCGTCTTTAATTGAACGTTAAGGCGCGATGCGTTACAAAGCCGGCGGCGCCGCGCCCGCGGCATGCCGCTTTTCCGATTCCGAATTCCGTTTTCCGTTCGTCTGACAGGCTGACCGACTCCATGACCGATACGCCATCGAGGCTGCCGCTCAACCGTGCCGTACTCCTACTGATCCTGCTGGGCCTCGCGCTGATCTGGTTCGGCCCGCTCGGGCTGCGCCACCTGATCCCCAGCGACGAAGGCCGCTACGCCGAGATGGCGCGCGAGATGTTCGTGACCGGCGACTGGATCACGCCGCGCTACAACGGCTACAAGTATTTCGAAAAGCCGCCGCTGCAGACCTGGCTCAATGCCCTGAGCTTCGCCTGGTTCGGCATCGGCGCCTGGCAGGCGCGCCTCTACACGGCGCTGGTCAGCTTCGGCGGGATCCTGCTGGTGGGCTACACCGGCGCGCGCGTGTTCAACCCGGTGGCGGGCCTGTGCGCCGCGGTGGTGCTGGCCGCCTCGCCGTACTGGAACCTGATGGGCCACTTCAACACGCTCGACATGGGCCTGTCGTTCTGGATGACGGTCACGCTCTGCGCGCTGCTGCTGGCCCAGCGCCCGGGCCTCGCCACCGGCGCGACGCGCGGCTGGATGTGGCTGTGCTGGGCCTCGATGGCGCTCGCGGTGCTCTCCAAGGGCCTGGTCGGCGTGATCCTGCCCGGCGCGGTGCTGGTGCTCTACACGCTGATCGCGCGCGACTGGGCGCTGTGGAAGCGCCTGCACCTGGTCAGCGGCGTGGTGATCTTCTTCGCGCTCGCCACGCCCTGGTTCGTGCTGGTGCAGCAGCGCAATCCCGAATTCTTCGACTTCTTCTTCGTGGTCCAGCAGTTCCGCCGCTACCTGACGCCCGAGCAGAACCGCCCGGGCCCCATCTACTACTTCGTGGCGGTGCTGCTGGTGGGCTTCCTGCCCTGGCTGTCGATCGCCGTGCAGAGCCTGCGCCACGCCTGGCGCATGCCGCGCCAGCCCAACGGCTTCGCGCCGATGATGGTGCTGCTGGTCTGGAGCGGGTTCATCTTCCTGTTCTTCAGCGCCTCGCACTCGAAGCTGGTGTCCTATGTGCTGCCGATCGCGCCCTCGCTGGCCCTGGTGCTGGGCGCCTACCTGCCGCTGGTGGCACGCGAGCGCTACCGCCTGCACCTGATCGGCTACCTCCTGTTCCTGGTCGCGGCCGCCGCCGGCTGCGCGGTGCTCGGCCAGCTCGGCGACGAACGCACCCCGAATTCGCAGTACGTGGAATTCCAGCACTGGGTGTGGGCGGCGCTGGCAGTCGCCTTCGTGCTGACCCTGGTGGCGCTGTGGGTCAACCGCCGCGGCAAGGCCGGCATCGCCGCCACCGCCTTCGTGTTCGGCCTCGCCTGGCTGCTGCTGGGCACCATCGGCGGCACCGGCCACGACGCCTTCGGCCGCTACAGCTCGGGCGCGCTGCTGGCGCCGGCGATCCGCGCCGAATTCGCCAGGCTGCCGCCCGACACGCCGTTCTACGCGGTCGAGATGCTCGACCACACGCTGCCCTTCTACGTCGGCCATACCACCACCCTGGTGGCCTACCAGGACGAACTCACGTTCGGCATCTCGCGCGAGCCGCAGAAATGGGTGCCGACCATCGAGGAATGGGAGCGCCGCTGGCGCGCCGAGCCCGCCGCGATCGCGGTGATGCGCCCCGAGCGCTACGAGGCGCTGCTCAAGGTCGGCCTGCCGATGAAGCTGATCGCGCGCGACAACCGCCGCGTGGTCGTCGAGAAGCCCCAATCCTGAGGAACGCCGAACCGATGAATCCCGTCTCGCTCGTCTGCATCGTCACCGGCGTGCTGCTCAACGCCTGCGCGCAATTGCTGCTGAAGGCCGGCGTCAATGCCGTCGGCCATTTCGAATTCACGCGCGCCAACATCATCCCGGTCGGCTTCAAGATCGCCACCCAGTTGCCGATCATCGGCGGGCTGGGCTGCTACGTGCTGAGCGTGGTGGTCTGGATCGTCGGCCTGTCGCGCGTGGACGTCTCGATCGCCTACCCGATGCTCTCGCTCGGCTACGTGGTCAACGCCTTCGCCGCCTGGTACCTGTTCGGCGAGGTGCTGTCGATGCAGCGCCTGATCGGCATCGGCATCATCCTGATCGGCGTGCTGGTGCTCGCGCGCAGCTGAGCGCCGGGGAGCGGAAGGAACGAGGAAGGGACCCGGCGACGGCACGAAGCCGCGGCATCGCGGCTTCCCCCTCTTCCCCCCACAAAAAGAGACGTTGTAATCTCGCGAACCAGTGTTTAATGCGCATGCCGGATCGCATACGATCCAACCCCATTTAAAGACCATCGCCGCCATGAGCCAGACATCCGTGCCGTTCTTGCCGCTCACCCGACCGGAAATCGACGAGGAAACCATCCAGGGCGTGACCGAGGTGCTCCGTTCCGGCTGGATCACCACCGGCCCGCAGAACCAGCGCTTCGAGGCCGCCCTGTCCGAGTATTGCGGCGGACGCCCGGTGCGCAGCTTCAACTCGGGCACCGCGACGCTCGAGATCGGCCTGCGCATCGCCGGCGTCGGCGCCGGCGACGAGGTGATCACCACCCCGGCGAGCTGGGTCGCCACCGCCAACGTGATCCTCGAGGTGGGCGCCACGCCGGTGTTCGTCGACATCGACCCGGCCACCCGCAACCTCGACCTGGACGCGCTCGAGCGCGCCATCACGCCGCGCACCAAGGCCGTGATCCCCGTCTATCTGGCCGGGCTGCCGGTCGACATGGACCGGCTCTACGCGATCGCGCGCGAACACAAGCTGCGCGTGATCGAGGACGCCGCGCAGGCGCTCGGCTCGACCTGGAAGGGCAAGCGCATCGGCGCGTTCGGCGACATCGTCTCGTTCAGCTTCCACCCGAACAAGAACGTCACCTCGATCGAGGGCGGCGCGCTGGTGCTCAACGACGAGGACGAGGCGATCCTGGCCCAGAAGTACCGCCTGCAGGGTGTGACGCGCACCGGCCTGGACGGCATGGACTGCGACGTGCTGGGCGGCAAGTACAATCTGACCGATGTCGCGGCCCGCGTCGGCCTCGGCCAGCTCGCGCAGATCGAGCGTTTCACCGAGCAGCGCCGGCGCCTGGCGCGCGCCTATTTCGCCGCCTTCGAGGCGAGCCCGGCGGTGGCGCTGGGCGTGGGCCTGCCGCTCGCCGATTTCGAGCACGGCAACTGGCACATGTTCCAGATCACGCTGCCGCTGGAGCGGCTCTCGCTCACGCGCGGCGAATTCATGGCGCAACTGAAGGAAGCCGGCATCGGCTCGGGCGTGCACTACCCGGCGATCCACCTGTTCACGCTCTATCGCGCGCGCGGCTTCCACGAAGGCATGTTCCCGCACGCCGAGCGCTTCGGCGCGTCGACCGTCACCCTGCCGCTGTTTACGCAGATGAGCGAGGCGGAGGTCGGGCGCGTGGTCGAGGCGATCAACCAGATTTGCGAACGATACGGAAAATAAGCGGAAATGACTCACCCTGAAACACGCGCCACGAACCCGGAAGTCTCGATCGTCATCCCCGTGTACAACGAGGAAGACGGGCTCGCCGCGCTCTTCGCCCGACTGTATCCGGCGCTCGACGCGCTCGATGCGGCGTACGAAGTGATCTTCATCAACGACGGCAGCCGCGACCGCTCGGCAGCCCTGCTCGCCGAGCAGTTCCGCAAGCGCCCCGACACCACGCGCGTGGTCCTGCTCAACGGCAACTACGGCCAGCACATGGCGATCCTCGCCGGCTTCGAGCAGTCGCGCGGCCAGATCGTGATCACGCTCGACGCCGACCTGCAGAACCCGCCCGAGGAGATCGGCAAGCTGGTGCACAAGATGCGCGAAGGCTACGACTACGTCGGCACGATCCGCATGCAGCGCCAGGACAGCCTGTTCCGCCGCAAGGCCTCGGCCGCGATGAACCGGCTGCGCGAGCGCATCACGCGCATCAAGATGACCGACCAGGGCTGCATGCTGCGCGCCTACAATCGCCAGATCATCGACACCATCAACCGCTGCGGCGAGGTCAACACCTTCATCCCGGCGCTGGCCTACACCTTCGCGCAGAACCCGACCGAGATCGACGTCGCGCACGAGGAGCGCTTCGCGGGCGAATCGAAGTACTCGCTGTACAGCCTGATCCGCCTGAACTTCGACCTGGTCACCGGCTTCTCGGTGGTGCCGCTGCAATGGCTGTCCTTCGTCGGCGTGATCCTCTCGATCGGCTCGGCCGCGCTGTTCCTGCTGCTGCTGATCCGCCGCTTCATCGTCGGCGCGGAAGTCCAGGGCGTGTTCACGCTATTCGCCATCACCTTCTTCCTGCTCGGCGTGATCATCTTCGCGCTGGGCCTGCTCGGCGAGTACATCGGCCGGATCTACCAGCAGGTGCGCGCGCGGCCGCGCTACCTGATCCAGACCGTGCTCGAGGAGCGCGCCGAGCGCGCCCACCTGCCGCTGCCGGGCACCGCCGGCGAGGCCTCGCGATGAAGCCGCGCGCGGTCGTCTTCGCCTATCACAACGTCGGCGTGCGCTGCCTGCAGGTGCTGCTCGCGCGCGGCGTCGAGGTCGCCCTGGTGGTCACCCACGAGGACAGCCCGAGCGAGAACATCTGGTTCGGCAGCGTCGCCTCGGTGGCGCGCGAGCACGGCATCGCGGTGATCACGCCGGCCGATCCGGCCGGCGCGGAACTGCGCGAGGCGGTGGCCGCCGCGCAACCGGATTTCATCTTTTCGTTCTACTACCGGCACATGCTGCCGGTCGCGCTGCTCGCGCTGGCCGCGCGCGGCGCCTACAACATGCACGGCTCGCTGCTGCCGAAGTACCGCGGCCGCGTGCCGACCAACTGGGCGGTGCTGCGCGGCGAGACCGAGACCGGCGCGACCCTGCACGAGATGGCCGCCAAGCCCGACGCGGGCGCCATCCTCGGCCAGACCGCGGTGCCGATCCTGCCCGACGACACCGCCGCCCAGGTGTTCGACAAGGTCACCGTGGCCGCCGAGCAGACGCTCTGGCGCGTGCTGCCGGCGCTGCTGGCCGGCGAGGCGCCGCACCTGCCGAACGATCTCTCGCAGGGCAGCTACTTCGGCGGGCGCAAGCCCGAGGACGGCCGCCTCGACTGGTCGAAGCCGGCCGCCGAGGTCTACAACCTGATCCGGGCGGTCGCGCCCCCTTATCCGGGCGCCTTTACCGAGCTGCACGGCCGCCGCTTCGTGGTGGCCCGGGCGCGCCTGGCCGCGCCCGGCTCGCCCGCCGCGCAAGCCGCGCGGGATTTGCCGCCGGGGCTGCACGTAAGCGATAATGCGCTATTCGGCGTCTGCGGCGACAGCCGCGCCGTCTCCATCCTCGAGCTGCGCGAGCAGCATCCTGGCCGTCCGGACCACGAGACGGTCCTGTCTCCCGCTCAATTCGCGCAGTTCATTGATTCTTCCCGTCAGTCATGAAAGCAAAAAAAGTCCTGATCCTCGGTGTGAACGGCTTCATCGGCCATCACCTGTCGAAGCGCATTCTTGAAACCACCGATTGGGAAGTGTTCGGGATGGACATGCAGACCGATCGGCTTGGCGATCTCGTCAACCACGAGCGGATGCACTTCTTCGAAGGCGACATCACCATCAACAAGGAGTGGGTGGAGTATCACGTCAAGAAGTGCGACGTGATCCTGCCGCTGGTGGCGATCGCCACGCCCGCCACCTACGTGCAGCAGCCGCTGCGCGTGTTCGAGCTCGACTTCGAGGCGAACCTGCCGATCGTGCGTTCGGCCGTCAAGTATCGCAAGCACCTGGTGTTTCCGTCGACCTCCGAGGTCTACGGCATGTGCTCGGACGAGCAGTTCGACCCGGATGCCTCGGCGCTGACCTACGGCCCGATCAACAAGCCGCGCTGGATCTACGCCTGCTCCAAGCAGCTGATGGACCGCGTGATCTGGGGCTACGGCATGGAAGGCCTGAACTTCACGCTGTTCCGTCCGTTCAACTGGATCGGCCCGGGCCTGGACTCGATCTACACGCCCAAGGAAGGCAGCTCGCGCGTGGTCACGCAGTTCCTCGGCCACATCGTGCGCGGCGAGAACATCAGCCTGGTGGACGGCGGCTCGCAGAAGCGCGCCTTCACGTATGTCGACGACGGCATCAGCGCGCTGATGAAGATCATCGAGAACCCGGACGGCATCGCCTCGGGCAAGATCTACAACATCGGCAATCCGCACAACAACTACTCGGTGCGCGAGCTGGCCAACAAGATGCTCGAGCTGGCCGCCGAATTCCCCGAGTACGCGGCCTCGGCCAAGCAGGTGCAACTGGTCGAGACGACCTCCGGCGCCTACTACGGCAACGGCTACCAGGACGTGCAGAACCGCGTGCCGAAGATCGACAACACCATGCAGGAGCTCGGCTGGGCGCCGCAGTCGACCTTCGACGACGCGCTGCGCAACATCTTCGAGGCGTATCGCGGCCACGTGGCCGACGCGCGCGCCCTGGTCGAACAGCAAAACTGACGCCTTGGCCCGCATCGTCCTCAAGATCGACGTCGATACGCTGCGCGGCACGCGCGAAGGCGTGCCGAACCTGGCGCGCATCTTCGATCGCCATGCCGCGCGCGCGACCTTCCTGTTCAGCCTCGGCCCCGATCACACCGGCTGGGCGATGCGCCGCGTGCTGCGGCCCGGCTTCCTGAAGAAGGTCTCGCGCACCTCGGTGATCGAGCATTACGGGATCCGCCAGCTGATGTACGGCGTGCTGCTGCCGGGGCCCGACATCGGGCGCCGCGCGGTGGGCGAGATGCGCGCGATCCACGAGGCCGGCTTCGAATGCGGCATCCACACCTGGGATCACGTCTACTGGCAGGACAACGTGCGCAGCCGCGAGCGCGACTGGACGGCCCACGAGATGGGCAAGAGCCACGCGCGCTTCATCGAGATCTTCGGCGCGCCGCCCGTCACGCACGGCGCGGCCGGCTGGCAGATGAACCCGGCGGCCTTCGAGCAGATCGACGCCTGGGGCATGCACTATGCCTCCGACGGCCGCGGCCACGGGCCCTATCGCCCGGTGCTGGCGGGCCGCACGCTGGATCACGTGCAGTTGCCCACCACCCTGCCGACGCTCGACGAGGTGCTCGGCATCGACGGCATCGACGAATCGAACGTCGCCGCCCACCTGCTGGCGCGCACCGAACGCAATCCGCACGACCAGGTGTTCACGCTGCATGCCGAGCTCGAAGGCCAGAAGCTCGCGCCGGTGTTCGAGCAACTGCTGGCCGGCTGGCGCGCCCAGGGTCACACCTTCGCGACGATGGGCGACTATCATGCCGCGCTGGACCTCGACTCGCTGCCATCGTACCCTGTCACGTGGGGCGAGATCCCCGGCCGCTCCGGCGAACTGATCGTCCAGCCCGACTGATCGCCAGCCGGCGCGCCGTCCTCTTTCCCGCCATGTCCGGCACGACGAAGCGTCGTGCCGCCGATAACAACAGGAGAATCCCGTGTCCGTCGAAATCGACCGTCAAATTCCCGATTTCACCGCACCGGCGACCGGCGGCGATTTCACGCTGTCGGCGCTGAACGGCAAGAAGCTCGTGCTGTATTTCTACCCGAAGGACAATACGCCGGGCTGCACCACCGAAGGTTTGCAGTTCCGCGATCTGTACCCGAAGTTCAAGAAGGCCGGCGCCGAGATCGTCGGCGTCTCGCGCGACAGCCTGCGCTCGCACGACAATTTCAAGGCCAAGCTGGAGCTGCCCTTCCCCTTGATTTCGGACCCCGATGAAACGCTCTGCGCGATGTTCGGTGTCATGAAACTGAAGAAAATGTATGGCAAGGAAGTGCGCGGCATTGAGCGCTCGACCTTCCTGATCGACGGCGACGGGGTACTGCGCCGCGAGTGGCGCGGCATCAAGGTGCCGGGCCACGTCGACGAGGTGCTCGGCGCTGTACAAGCGCTTTGAGGCGGGTTATATTGGGCCGCAATGAATGCCCGTCAGTCCACTCTTTTTCGTAGCTGCGCAGTCGGTCGGCGCGAGTTTCGTTGGCCCGTGACGCGCAGTGCTACGCAGCAAGAAGCCGAGCCGCTTGTCCCTGTTCGGGGGCAGCGGCTTTTTTCATGGTCTTTTGCGGCACGCTGCGCCCGCCGCGTCTCTTCCCGTCAAGGAGCTGACCGAAAACTAGGCGAACCGGCGATTTGATACTCCTGTGCGCCACCGCGCGCAAACTGCACGCCTCGCGTGACAGGATGCGAACCGCGGCGCACCCCAAGCGACACGATTCCTCTCGAGGGACACCATGCCTTTGCCTACTCCCCCCAGCAAGCTCGGCAGTCTGCTGCCGCCCGACGAATACAAGGTGAAAGCGCGTCCGGCCAAGACCGCGAAACGCGCCGCCGAAGGGGACACGGCCAGCGCCGCCGCGGCCGACTACGCCAGCACCAGCGTCGCCGAACCGATGGCCGCCGCCGCCAACACGCCGGCCGCGCTGCACGCGGTCGACAGCGCCGCGCCCGCCAGCGCCCCGGCGCCGGCGCGCAGCCGCAAGTCCAGGCAGACCGCCGCCCTGCTCACGCCGGTACCGACCCCGGCCGCCGCGCCCGCCGCGCCCGCCGCCCCCGCGGCGCCGGTCGCCCGCGCCGAGGCACCCGCCGGCCGCGCGCCCGCGACCCACGCCGCTCCTGCGCGCGAGGCCGGCAAGACCACGCGCGGACGCAAGGCCGCTGCGGTCGAGCAGCAGAAGCTGTTCGTGCTCGACACCAACGTGCTGATGCACGACCCGAGCAGCCTGTTCCGCTTCGAGGAGCACGACGTCTATCTGCCGATGATGACGTTGGAAGAGCTCGACAACCACAAGAAGGGCATGTCCGAAGTGGCGCGCAACGCGCGCCAGGTCAGCCGCACGCTCGACGCGCTGGTGGCCGACGGCGGCCCGATCACGGCCGGCATCCCGCTGTCGCGCCTGGGCAGCCGCGAAGCGGTCGGCCGCCTGTACTTCCAGACCACGCTCAACGATATCGAGCCGGTCGAGGGCCTGCCGCAGGGCAAGGCCGACAACCAGATCCTCGGCGTGGTGCGCGCGCTGCAGCGCGAGCGCAGCGACCGCCTGGTGGTGCTGGTGTCGAAGGACATCAACATGCGGATCAAGGCCCACGCGCTGGGCCTGCCCGCCGAGGACTACTTCAACGACCAGGTGCTCGAGGACACCGACCTGCTGTACTCGGGCGTGCGCGAGCTGCCGCAGGACTTCTGGACCAAGCATGCCAAGGGCATGGAGAGCTGGCAGGACACCAAGACGGGCACCACCTACTACCGCGTGACGGGCCCGATGGTCGCCTCGATGCTGGTCAACGAGTTCGTGTTCCTCGAGCCGCAGAACGGCGAGCCGACCTTCCACGCGATCGTGCGCGAGCTCAACGGCAAGACGGCGCTGCTGCAGACGCTGCGCGACTACAGCCACCACAAGAACAACGTGTGGGGCATCATGGCGCGCAACCGCGAGCAGAACTTCGCGCTGAACCTGCTGATGAACCCGGAGATCGACTTCGTCACGCTGCTCGGCCAGGCCGGTACCGGCAAGACCCTGGTCGCGCTGGCCGCGGGCCTGGCCCAGGTGCTCGACGACAAGCGCTACAACGAGATCATCGTGACGCGCGCGACGGTGCCGGTCGGCGAGGACATCGGCTTCCTGCCCGGTACCGAGGAAGAGAAGATGCAGCCCTGGATGGGCGCCTTCGACGACAACCTGGAAGTGCTGCAGAAGACCGACGACGCGGCCGGCGAATGGGGCCGCGCGGCCACCCAGGAGCTGATCCGCTCGCGCCTGAAGGTCAAGAGCATGAACTTCATGCGCGGGCGCACCTTCGTCGACAAGTACCTGATCATCGACGAGGCGCAGAACCTCACGCCCAAGCAGATGAAGACGCTGGTCACGCGCGCGGGCCCCGGCACCAAGATCGTCTGCCTCGGCAATATCGCGCAGATCGACACGCCCTACCTCACCGAGGGCAGCTCGGGCCTGACCTACGTGGTCGACCGCTTCAAGGGCTGGGGCCACAGCGGCCACGTCACGCTCGCGCGTGGCGAACGCTCGCGGCTGGCCGACTACGCGTCCGACATCCTCTGAGCGACGTTTCGCTCGGCGGCACCCAAAAGCGCTCCTTCGGGAGCGCTTTTTTCATGGTGGCAGCGATGTTTGATTCATCCCCATATTTCACCATGAGGCATTTGGGGCCAGGGTTTTTGCGCAAAAACTCCAATGCGCTGCTCGAAAATCGGGCAACTTCTCATGTCATTCATGAAGAATTCTTGCCGAAGCCGCGCCGGAGCGACTACCATCCGCTTTACCCGTGGTCATACGATAGGCGCCTCATTCGGCGCCTGCCCTCTTCCGATGCTGCGAATCTGGCTGTCCGTCGTCGTCGTTTCCCTGCTCGCCGCGTGCTCGACCGCGCCGCAGCAGTCGTCGACGCGCACCGGTGCCGCCCCGCGCATCACCACGCCACGCGCCTTTGCGCCGCCGCGCGGCTTCCCGAACTTCGTCGATCACAGCATCGGCCGCGAGGAAATCCCGATCCAGGCCATGAGCCTGGTCGGCATCCCCTATCGCTGGGGCGGCAATACGCCGGACAGCGGCTTCGACTGCAGCGGGCTGGTGCGCTATATCGTGTCGCGCGCGGCCAACGTCTCGCTGCCGCGCACCACGGCGGAGATGAGCACGCGCGGCGAATCGATCGAACCCGACGAGATCGCCCCCGGCGACCTGGTGTTCTTCAACACCACCGGCCGCCCGCATTCGCACGTCGGCATCTACGTCGGCAAGCTGCGCTTCGTGAATGCGCCCTCGACAGGCGGCACGGTGCGCCTCGACTACCTGACGAACCCTTATTGGGCCAAGCATTTCGACGGCATCCGGCGCGTCGCGCCGGCACGTCACGCGCCGGCGCCGTTCGACACGCCGACCTACGAGGCCGACAATCGCCAGCCCGATACGGCTCCTGTGCCGCAGGCGGCGCCGGCCGCCGCCGCGCCCGTTTATGCCGCGGCGCGCGCGGAAAGCACGCCGGCACGTGTCGCGCCGACGCCGATTCAGGCGACTGCCGCCCCCATCGCGACCACGACGACAGCCGTCGATACCGCGCCGCCGCCGCGCCTCGCGGCCGCCGCCGGCGAGGATCAGTTCGAGCCGCCGCCGTCCGCGCTGTCGGCCGCGCAGCAGCAGGCCCGCGCGGCCGGCGCCACCACCGCGGCCGTGACGCCGCGCCCGCCCGAGGTCGACACCAGCATGGCCGCGCCGCAATATGCGCCGGTTTCTTCGCCGCCCGTCACGGCAACGGCAAGCTCAACGGCAGCGAACCGCGCGCCGGACCCGATCGACGCCGCGGCCGATGCCTTCGAGCCACCCCCGCCGACCGCCCGCGCCGCTGCCCAGCAAGCCCGCTCGGCAGCCCCCGAAGGCGTGCGGATCATCCGCGCCTCGACCGCCTCCGGCAACCTCCCCGGCAGCGGCGACGATCCGATCGCGCGCTTCGCCAACGGCAGCTACTGAGCCTGCCGCTTTCAAGCGGGCGGCTCACGGCCGCCATCGCCGATTCCCCTTCCCCCATCCAGGGCGCTTGGCTCAGGCCAGCGTCCGGATCGAATTCGACACGCCGCGCGCGCAGTCGATCACGGCCGGCGCCAGCCGGCGCTCGGCTTCCTCGATGCTCCAGCGGCTCGACGGCGCAACCACGTGCACCGAACCGACCGGCCGCCGCTCGCCGTCGAACACGGGTGCCGCGATCGTCATGTCGCCGATGAACAACTCCTCGCGATTCGAGGCATAACCACGCAGTCGCGCCTGGCCGAGCAGCGCCTCGATAGGCGCGATCTCGGTGACGGTGTACTGCGTATGCGCCACGCGCTCGCTGGCGAGCAGCAGCGCATGCGCCTCCGGCTCGGGCAACGCGCCCAGGTAAGCACGCCCCGAAGCCGTGCAGTACATCGGGATGCGGCTGCCGATCGGCATGTGGATCGGCACGAACTTGGTACAGACGAAGCGCGCGACGTAGACCATATCCGTGCCGTCGGGCTCGGTCAGGTTGGTGGTTTCGCCGGTCACGTTGGTCAGTTCCGAGAGGAACGGATTGGCGACGTCGATCAGCATGTCCGCCGACAGGTAGCTGAAGCCGATCTGCATCACGCGCGGCGTGAGCTGGTAGCGGCGCGTGCGCGGATGCTTGCGCACGTAGCCGAGCCGCTCCAGCGTGTAGATCATCCGCTGCGCCGAACTCTTGGTGATCGCGGTCGCGTCGGCGACCTCCTGCAAGCTCATCGAGCGGCGCTGGGCGCCGAACGCGCGCAGCACCGCGATGCCCTTCTCCAGCGACTGGTTGAACAGCGCGTCGCTGCTGGCCTCGCCGCCCTCGGCGGCCGGCGTCCGGTCGGACTCACTCATGGAAACGCCCAATGGTCATCATGTGGCATCGACGATAGCATATCGAATATCGATACGCAAAAATCTTTCATCGATATTTTTGACTCGAATACCATGATTCGGTAGGTGTTCATCGATTTCTGACCGGCTGGTCTTCCGCACAGGAGGCAATCCCATGTTTCAGTTCGCCAAACGCTTCGCCCTCGTCCTGGCCTGCGCGCTCGCCCCGCTGGCCGCCGTCGCGCCCCTTTCGGCCCAGGCCGCGCCGCCCGTCTACACGGTGGGCGCCACCGCCACCGGCGTGCCCTTCACCTTCCTCGACGTGAAGAGCAACGCGATCCAGGGCCTGCTGGTCGACGCGATCAGCGCCACCGGCCACGCCGCCGGCTTCGACGTGAAGATCGAGCAGACCACCTTCGCCGCCCTGATCCCCTCGCTGACCACCAGGAAGATCGACATCATCTCGGCCGCCATGCTAAAGACGCCGGCGCGCCAGCAGGTGGTCGACTTCTCGGACACGGTCTATTCCTACGGCGAGGGGCTGGTGGTGCCCGCCAGCGACGCCGGCAAGTACAGCTCGATGGACGACCTGAAGGGCGCCGTGGTGGGCGCCCAGGTCGGCACCGCCTTCGTCGACGCGCTGAACAAGAAGGGCATTTTCAAGGAGGTGCGCACCTACGATTCGGTCGCCGACATCCTGCGCGACGTCGCGCTGGGCCGCATCCAGGCCGGCTTCGGCGATCGCCCGATCCTCGCCTACCAGTTGCAGAAGAATCCCAACCCGAAGATCCGCCTGGTCGAGGGCTACCAGCCCTCGGTGCTCGGCCAGGTCTGCTTCGTGGTGCGCAAGGGCGATCGCGACACGCTCGACAAGCTCAACGAGGGCATCCGCAAGATCAAGGCCGACGGCACGCTGAACCAGATCGTCAAGAAATGGCAGGTCGAGTGACGCGCCCGCGCGTCGCGTCCAAGGAGAGTTCGCCATGTCCCTGCAGAACCTGCTCGATTTCCTGCCGATCCTGCTCAAGGGCGCGATCGTCACGGTCGAGATCACCGTCTGCTCGTTCGTGCTGAGCACGCTGGTCGGCCTCGCCTTCGCCTTGATGCGGGTCTCGCCGAACCGCCTGCTGTCAGGCGGCGCGGCCGCCGTGATCAACGTGATCCGCGGGCTGCCGATCATCGTCCAGTTGTTCTATATCTACTTCGTGCTGCCCGATCTCGGCGTGCAGCTATCGGCCTTCCAGGCCGGCTGCATCGGCCTGGGCATCGCCTACTCGGCCTACCAGGCCGAGAACTTCCGGGCCGGCATCGAGGCCATCGACCGCGGCCAGATCGAGGCCGCGCAGTCGATCGGCATGCGCGGCGCGATGATCATGCGCCGCGTGGTGCTGCCGCAGGCCTTCCGCATCGCGCTGCCGCCCTACGGCAATACGCTGGTGATGATGCTGAAGGATTCCTCGCTGGCCTCGACCATCACGGTCGCGGAAATGACGCGCGCCGGCCAGTTGATCGCTTCCTCGACCTTCCAGAACATGACCGTCTACACGCTGGTGGCCCTGCTCTACCTGGCGCTGAGCCTGCCGCTGGTCTGGAGCCTGCGCCGGCTCGAACGCCGCCTCGGCCTGAAGGGGGCGCGATGATCCGCATCGACGATCTGCACAAGCGCTTCGGCGAGACCGAGGTGCTCAAGGGCGTGAGCCTGGAAGTCAGCGCGGGCGAGGTGGTCTGCCTGATCGGGCCGTCCGGCTCGGGCAAGTCGACCCTGCTGCGCTGCATCAACGGGCTGGAGACGCACCAGGGCGGCAGCATCGCCATCGACGGCCAGCGCGTGGATCCCGCCTCGCCCACCATCCACGCGCTGCGCACCCAGGTCGGCATGGTGTTCCAGCGCTTCAACCTGTTCCCGCATCGCAGCGCGCTGGAAAACGTGCTGGAGGGCCCGCTCCACGTCAAGAAGGAAGCCCGCGCGGCGGCCCTCGAACGCGCGCGCCGGCTGCTCGACAAGGTCGGTCTCGCGCATCGCGCCGATGCCTATCCGTCCCAGCTCTCGGGCGGCCAGCAGCAGCGCGTCGCGATCGCGCGGGCCCTGGCCATGCAGCCGCGCGCGATCCTGTTCGACGAACCCACCTCGGCGCTCGATCCCGAGCTGGTCGGCGAGGTGCTCGGCGTGATGCGCCAGCTCGCCGCCGACGGCATGACGATGATCGTGGTCACGCACGAGATGGGTTTCGCGCGCGAGGTCGCCGATCGCGTCGCCTTCCTGCACGACGGCCGGATCTGCGAGGCGGGTGCCGCCGCCGAGGTGCTCGGCAATCCACGGCATCCGCGCACGCGCGATTTCCTGCGCCGCATGCTCGATCCTCATTCCTCCACCGTGTCCGCGACATGAGCGCCTCCTTCGCTGCCTCCCTGCCGCCCTCGCTGTGGGCCGCCACCGCGCCGCCCGGCGTCGACGCGCCGCCGCTGGCCGAATCGGCGGTGACCGACGTCGCGATCGTCGGCGCCGGCTACACGGGGCTGTCGAGCGCCCTGCACCTGGCCGAGCGCGGCATCGCGGTGCGCGTGGTCGATGCGCACGAGCCCGGCTGGGGCGCCTCGGGCCGCAACGGCGGCCAGGTGATCCCCGGCCTCAAGTACGATCCCGACGAACTGCTGCACCGCTTCGGCGAGCGCAACGGCCAAGCCCTGATCGAGATGGCCGGCGGCGCCGCCGATACCGTGTTCGACCTGATCGCCCGTCATGGCATCGCCTGCGACGCGGTGCGGGCCGGCTGGGTCCAGCCGACGCATTCGGCGCGGCTCCTGCCGACCCTGCAGGCACGCGCCCGGCAATGGGAACGCCGCGGCGCGCCGGTCGAACTGCTCGACGGCGAGCAGGTGGCGGCCCGGCTCGGCACCCGCGCCTTCATCGGCGGCTGGATCGACCGGCGCGCCGGCAGCGTG
>NZ_VWWC01000169.1:0-15602 GCF_011753175.1 Burkholderia sp. Cy-637
TATCCATACCTGGCCCGAGCATGGTTTCGCCGCCGTCGACGCGTTTCTGTGCGGGGCGGCGCGCGCCGACGAGGCCGTCGACGCGATCTCCGGCGCGCTCGCGGCTCGTATCGCGCAACGGCGGCGCATCGAGCGCGGCCTGGCGGGCGCCGCGCCGGCGGCGGCCCTGCCCGCGAATTCGAATTGACGCTCGAACCCGTGCCGATTTAGGATGGCACCAGTCTTCGGGATAGACCCGGAGCGTTCCAACTCTTGAGGGAGCCTCATGAGCACGCAGTCCAGGCGCTTCGACGCGCTCGTCTTCATTGGTCGTTTCCAGCCGCCCCACCGTGGTCACCTGCATGTCCTGAAGGCCGCCCTGGCCCAGGCGCCGCGCGTATGCGTGCTGGTCGGCTCGACCGATCGCCCCCGCACCATCAAGGATCCGTTCTCGTTCGACGAGCGCCGCCAGATGCTCGAGTCGATGCTCGACGCCGACGAGCGCGAGCGCGTCATGATCGTCCCGGTGCAGGACTCCATGTACAACGACACCGACTGGGTCCGCTGGATCCAGCAGGCGGTGGCCGCCGCGCTCGGCGAGGCTGCCGCCACCGGCCGCGTGGGCCTGATCGGCCACGAGAAGGACGCCTCCTCGTACTACCTGCGCATGTTCCCGCAATGGCCCTTCGTCGAGGTCGAGCCGAACGAGGACATCTCCGCCACCGAGATCCGCGCGCAGTATTTCGCCGAGCGCCCGAACAGCTTCGTGTCCTGGGCCGTGCCCGCGCCGGTGTTCGCCTGGCTCGAGCAGTTCCAGGCGCGGCCCGAGTTCGCGCAGCTCAAGTCGGAAGCCGAGTTTATCGCCGCCTATCACCGCAAGTGGGCCGCCGCGCCCTACGCGGTCACCTTCGTGACCGTCGACGCGGTGGTGGTGCACTCCGGCCATATCCTGCTGATCCGCCGCCGCAGCGCGCCGGGGCAGGGCCTGTGGGCGCTGCCGGGCGGCTTCGTCGAGCAGGACGAGCGCATCGACGCGGCCTGCATCCGCGAGTTGCGCGAGGAAACCGGGCTCAAGCTGCCCGAGCCGGTGCTGCGCGGCTCGCTCAAGGACCGCCAGGTGTTCGACCACCCAACGCGTTCGCTGCGCGGGCGCACCATCACGCATGCCTCGCTGTTCCACTTCCCGACCGGCGAGCTGCCGCGCGTGAAGGGCAGCGACGATGCCGACAAGGCGCGCTGGGTGCCGCTCAACGAGTTCGAGACGATGCGCGAGCGCATGTTCGAGGATCACTTCGACATCGCCTATCACTTCCTCGGCAAGCTCTGATTCTCATCGTCCACGCTTCACCGTAGTTCACGCGCCCGGCCACGCCGGGCGCGACCGGCCCGCCAGGATAGACCCGGCGGCCTTCCCCCAAGGTCCAGAGGAGCTCTGACCATGCACAGCACCGAAGCCGGCGGCCTCGCCGCGATCCTTGCCAACCCGATCCTCAACACGGATTCGTACAAGGCCTCCCACTACCTGCAATATCCGCCCGACGCGACGGCGATGTTCTCCTATGTCGAGTCGCGCGGCGGCCGCTACGAGCGCACGCTGTTCTTCGGCCTGCAGATGCTGCTCAAGGAATACCTGTACCGGCCCGTCACGCACGCGATGGTGGACGAGGCGCGCGACTTCTTCGCGCTGCACGGCGAGCCCTTCAAC
This sequence comes from Burkholderia sp. Cy-637, assembly GCF_011753175.1. NCBI lineage: Bacteria > Pseudomonadati > Pseudomonadota > Betaproteobacteria > Burkholderiales > Burkholderiaceae > Burkholderia > Burkholderia sp. Cy-637. The sequence continues at coordinate 1,685 of NZ_VWWC01000169.1, forward strand.
GAGGCCGGCTGGCGCCGCGTGGTGGAGCGCTACGACGGCTACCTGCCGGTGCGCATCCGCGCGGTTCCGGAAGGCTCGATGGTGCCGGTCGGCAATGCGCTGATCACGGTCGAATGCACCGATCCCGAGCTGTTCTGGCTGGCGTCCCACGTCGAGACCATGTTGCTGCGCATCTGGTACCCGGTGACGGTCGCCACCCGCAGTTGGCATCTGCGCCAGACGATTCGGCACTGGCTCGAACGCGGCGACGAGGATCTCTCGCAACTGCCGTTCAAGCTCCACGATTTCGGTGCGCGCGGCGTGTCGAGCGCGGAGTCGGCCGCGATCGGCGGCGCCGCGCACCTGGTCAGCTTCATGGGCTCGGACACGGTGCTCGGCGTGCTGGCCGCCAACCGCTTCTATCGCGAGCCGATGGCGGCCTATTCGGTGCCGGCGGCCGAGCACAGCACGATCACCTCCTGGGGCCGCGACGGCGAGCTCGAAGCCTACCGCCATGTGCTGGCGCGCTGCGCGAAACCGGGCGGCATCGTCTCGGTGGTGTCCGATTCCTACGACCTGTTCGCCGCGCTCGACCTGTGGGGCGGTCCCTTGCGGCAGCAGGTGATCGACTCGGGTGCCACCCTGGTGGTGCGCCCCGATTCGGGCGACCCGGAAACCATCGTGCTGGCCACCGTGCGCGCGCTCGACGCCGCCTTCGGCGCGAGCGTGAACCGCAAGGGGCGCCGCGTGCTGAACCATGTGCGCGTGATCCAGGGCGACGGCGTCAACGAGGCCTCGATCGAGGCCATCCTGGCATCGCTCGACGCGGCCGGCTATTCGGCCGGCAACGTGGTGTTCGGCATGGGCGGCGCGCTGCTGCAGCAGGTGGATCGCGATACGCAGCGCTTCGCGATGAAGTGCTCGGCGATCCGGCGCGGCGAGGTCTGGCACCCGGTCGGCAAGGACCCGGTCACCGATCCCGGCAAGCGCTCCAAGCAGGGCAGGCTGACGCTGCAGCGCCATCGCGGCACCGGCGCCTATCGCACGGTGGCGATGCCGGCCGCATGGGACGACCACGCGGTCGAGGGCGAATGGGAGGATGCGCTGCGCACCGTGTTCGATACGGGGCGCCTGCTGGAGGAGGTGACGCTGGCCGAGGTTCGCGCGCGTGCGCACGCGCATGAAGCCGTGAGCGAGGCGCGGCAGCCCGAGGCCGAGGACGTGCCGGCCCCGCTCGCCTGAGGCGGCGAGCGGCGGTGCGCCCGGTGCCGGTTCAGGCCGAGCGCGCCGCGAAAGCCCGCCCGCAAGCCAGCCGGATGCGGCTGGCGATGCGCATGAAGGCGAGCCAGTTCTGCGCCCAGACGCCTTCGCCATAATTGCGGCCCGGCCCCGCATCGCCCGGCAACTGGTCCGAGATGCCGGTCGGCTCGAGCTTGCGGGTCCAGTCGGCGGTGCGGAACAGCATGTCCCACCACGGGAACAGCACGCCGAAGTTGCAGCCATAGGCCACGCCGGTATGGCCATACTCGACCGCGTGATGGCGTCGATGGAAGGCCGGGCTCACCAGCAGCCGCTCCAGCAGCCAGCCGTAGGACAGGCGCGCATTGACGTGCTGGATGCTCTGCAGGGTATTGCCGACGGCCACCAGCACCACGTACTGGCCCGGCTGCACGCCGATCAGCAGCGCCAGCAGGGCGAAGAACGCGGCCTGGATCAGCACGTCGAGGAAGTGGTTGCGGTCGTCGTTCCAGAACGACATGCGGCGCTGGCTGTGATGCACCGCATGCAGTTCCCACCACACGCCGAAGCGATGCTGCCAGCGGTGGTACCAGTAGCCGGCGAAGTCGAGCGCGACCGCGTAGATCGCGAACGAGACCAGCGGCCGGTCCGAGACGCCGGGCCAGAACTCGTCGAGATTGACGTTCCAGACGCGATGCACCTGCATCCAAGTCTCGGCGTGGTTGAACAGCGGCTGCAGGTAGACGAAGAACAGGCCGTTGACCACGCCGAGCTTGGCGATCCAGGTGTACCAGACGTCGGCGCGCACCGCGCGGCGCTCGGGCCAGCGCTCGATCGGCCGCCAGGCCTCCAGCGGGCGCAGCAGCACCCAGGTCAGCGCGATCTCGCAGACCGCGACGATCACCCAGTACAGCGCGTCGTAGATGTCCTCGTCGTAGTCCATCAGGTGGGCGCGGAACAGCAGCGGCTGCACCAGGTCCACGTAGAGCGCCGTCTGCGCGGTGCCGATCAGGTTGTCGGCCGAAGCCAGCAGCACGTCGATCATGGCGGGCCCGCCTCAATCCGGATTGGGCGCGTAGACTGGCGCGCGGTCGGCGAAGAACAGGCCGTGCGGCGAGCGGCCGACGGCGATCGTGCTGACCAGCTTGCGCGTGGCCAGGTCGATCACGCCGACATGGCGCGAGAAACGGAAGGTGACCCACAGGAAGCGCTTGTCGGCCGACAGTTCCATGTCGTCGGGGCCGGGCATCAGGCCGGTGATGTCGCCGGTGTTGGCCAGGGCCGTGTAGTCGAGCACGCTGATGGTGCTGTCGACGCGATTGGTGACGGCCACGTGGCGGCCGTCGTCGAGCGAGCGGAAGTTGTGCGCGCCGCGGCCGGTATGGATCTTCTTCACCACCTGGTGCGTGACGCAGTCGACCACCGCCACGTCGTCCTCGCCGGTCATGCCCACCAGCAGGTAGCGGTTGCCGGGCGTCATCCACAGCCCGGCCGGGTCCTGGCCCACGTGCATGCGCCAGTCGACGGTCTGGGTCGGCAGGTCGATCGCGGCGATCTCGCCCGATTCCTGCAGCGAGACGTAGACGGTGCGATTGTCCATCGAGAAGGTCATGTGGCTCGGCATCTTCTCGAGCGGCAGGCGCCGGGCCAGCGTGAAGTGCAGCGGCGCCTCGTAGTGATAGATGTCGACGCGATCGAGCCGCAGCGCATTGGTGACGAACCAGTGGCCGTCGGGCGAGAAGCCGAGTTGATAGGGGTCCTCGATATCCTGCAGCGTGCCCTCGACGCGGCCGGTGGGCGGGTCGACGAACATCAGGTTGTCGGACACCGAGTTCGCGATGATCAGGGTCTTGCCGTCGGGCGTGATCATCAGGTGATGCGGCTCCTTGCCGGCGGGCAGGGTGGCCACCACCTTGCGCGAAGCCTCGTCGATCAGGTTCAGCCTGGCTTCGCCCGAATCGAGCACCACCACGTTGTCGGCATGGGCGGCCAGCGGGGCGCCGGCGGCGCAGAAGAGGGACAGCAGCAGCACGCGCAGGCGCGCGGCGGGGGAGCGGAACATCGGGACTTCCTGGTGCGAGCGTGACGAAAGCGGCGCCGCGCGGCGGTGACGGCGAGGGTCTCGCGTGTCGCGCGCTGGGCTGACGCGCAACTTACCGGGCAGCCCGATGAGCGTCCAATGCATTGTGCGGATGAAACGATGAGCGCCGCGTATGAGTGGAACAATCGCGCCTGCGCGCCGCAATGACGGCCTGGCGCGCGCATCAATCGATCGTCGCGCCGCAAGCCGATGCGATCGGAATCGAAACCGGTCGCAAGCGCGATGCGGGGTGATCGTGGGGATGGCGGCAGGCGGCTGAAAGCCGTTTGTCGAACTGCTTGTATCGGCAACCAGTTTGGCAGGCCCCGGCGCGGCTCAGCGCAGCGTGCCGAACAGGCCGCCGAGCGCGGCGCGCAGCAGCTCGCCCGAGGTCGGCCGGCTCACGAAGCTCATGGCCGGCGCGTAGGTCAGCTCGAAGATCAGCGCGCCGAGCGTTTCGGCATCGACCGAGAGCGCGGGATCGAGCCCGCGCAGACGCTCGCCGAGCGTGCGCCAGTGCGAGCGCAGCACCGCTTCCTGCGAGGCGCGGAAGGTGTCGGCGGGCTTGGCGTGGCGCGCGTATTCGAGCACCAGCAGCGGCCAGCTGCCCAGGCGCGAATGCCGGTCGGCCCAGCCGGCGATCCGCTCGATCGCATCGGCCAGCGTGGCGGCGCCGTCGATCGCCGCGTGCAGGTCGGCGAGGCTGCGCTGCCCATGCGCTTCCAGCACTTCCAGGAACAGCGCTTCCTTGCCCGGGAAGTTCGAGTAGACCGCGCCCTTGCTGAAGCCGGCCACCTCGGCGATGCGGTCGAGCGAGGTGGCTGCGTAGCCGTCGCGCGCGAACAGCGCGGCGGCTACCTCCAGCAGCCGATGGCGGGTTTGCGCCTGGCTTTCCTCGCGCGTCAGTCTGGCCATGCCTGTCTCCGTCGAATCGGAATCTCGATTGAATGCCGGGCAGTATACAGATACCATCGAGTATCCGAATCGTCCCGAGCCGTTCCATGTACAAGAAAGGTACCGCCCTCGAATTGCAGTTTTCGCCGCGCCGGCTCGGCGAGGCGCGCGGGCAGCCGCTGAGCCTCGGCCTGAGCGGCGAGGACGCCGGGCGTCTGTACCGCGCGCTCGACGCCTACCTGGGCTCCGCGCCGGCCCATGGCGCGGAGCCGCTGGTGGTGAGCCTCGACGACGAGGGCGAGGTCCATGCGCCGGTGCCTGCTCACGCGCTCGATTCCACTGCCGCCGTGGCCGAGCCCAAGCAGCCGGTGCCGGCCGCCGTCGAATTCCGGCAGTTCGTCTGCCTGATCTGCGGCTGGATCTACGACGAAGCCAGCGGCGATCCCGAGCATGGCCTCGCTCCGGGCACGCGCTGGGAGGCGGTGCCCGACGACTGGCGCTGCCCGCTTTGCGACGTCGGCAAGGAAGACTTCGCCCTGATGGCGTTCTGATTCGTTCATCCGCTTCGTTTGCGATCCGGCTTCGCGACATGCGCAAGCCGCTTGCTTTCGTTTTGCCGACGCACCGCCGATCACGCATGACCGGCGCCTGCCTGCCGCGCGTTTTCTTCGATTGCCTGCCGCGTCGAACGAATTATCGGCAAGCAGGCCACGATTGACTTCGTTCGCTATCGAACCGTTTCGAGCGCCGCCGGCCGCTGTGTCCCGGCCCATCTGCATTTCCCGCCACGCGGCTCGATTCCACCAAGCATTTCGCAAGCCCGCCGTGATCGTCCTTTAAGATGACGACACCGCCACCATCTGCGTATTCCATTGCGCCCAGAGTGTCCCGATGATCCATTCCTCCCGTTCGACGTCGGATTCCGAACGCCCGAAAGCGCAGGCGATCGCGCTCGGCGTGCTCTACACAGCACTCGTCGCGCTCGCGCTGTGGGTAATCCGCGAATTCCTGCCGGCCGTGGCCTGGGCCGGCGTGATCGCCATCGCGCTGTGGCCCGCGCTGCGCCGCATCGACGAGGTGCCCTGGCTGTCGGGGCGCCACACCGTGGTTTCGATCGTGCTGACCTCGGCGGTCGGCCTGCTGCTGGTGGTGCCGGTGGCGGTGGCGGTGGTGCAGGCCGCGGGCCAGGTCCACGAGGTGTTCGCCTGGGTGCGCGACGCGCGCCTGAACGGCATCCCGGTGCCCGACGCGGTCTCGCACCTGCCGTTCGGCGCGCAGCAGGTCAGCACCTGGTGGCAGGCCAACCTGGCCCAGCCGCTGCATGCGCCCACCGGCGTGAAGGCCATGAACAGCGAGGCCTTCGTCAGCTACGGCAAGGCCTTCGGCTCGCGCGTGGTGCATGCGGCGGTGCTGTTCGGCTTCATGCTGGTGACGCTGTTCGTGATCTTCCGGGCCGGACCGAACATCTCGGCATCGCTGATGCGCGGCGTGCAGCGCGCGTTCGGCGCCAACGGCGCCTCGCTGATCCAGCGCATGGCCTCGGCCATCTACGGCACGGTGACGGGGCTGGTGGTGGTGGGCCTCGGCGAGGGCGCGCTGCTCGGCATCGCCTATGCGTTCGCGGGCGTGCCGCACGCGGCGCTGCTGGGGCTGGTGACGGCGGTGGCCGCCATGCTGCCGTTCTGCGCGCCGATCGTGTTCTGCGGCGCCGCGATCTGGTTGTTCCTGGTGCAGGGCGCGACGGGCTGGGCGATCGGCCTGGCCGTGTTCGGCTTCGTGGTGGTGTTCGTCGCCGAACACTTCGTGCGCCCGGTGCTGATCGGCGGCTCGGCGCGCCTGCCGTTCCTGCTGGTGCTGTTCGGCATTCTCGGCGGCGCCGAGACCTTCGGCCTGCTGGGCCTGTTCATCGGCCCCGCGCTGATGACGGTGCTGACCGTGCTGTGGACCGAATGGATCCACTGAGGATCCGCCTCGATCGTTGCGCGCGCAACGCATCGACCTTCCCGGGCACATGCCGGCGCGCCCGTTCGCACGCGAGGGCCGGCCGATTTTCGACGCGGGGTTTTAAAGTTTTCCACATTCGTGTCGTCGAGGTGGATTAGGATGCGGAAATGACGACCGATCGTGTTGGCCGGGTTCTGACCGGCCTGCTAGCCCCGCCCCCGCGTTCCTCCCTCGCCGCGCTGCCGTTTGCCGCGAGCCTGCTGTTGTCGGGCTGCTCCTGGTTCGGCTGGCTGCATCATCCCTCGTTCTCGTACGCGAAGCTGCCGGTGCCGAAGGCCGCTTCCCAGCCGGGCGCCACCCAGCAGCGCGTGGTGGGCGCGGGCGGCAATCCCGCCAGCGTCTGGATGGTGCGCAACGGGACCGGCACTTGCTACAACTACCTGCTCCAGCACGGCAACGAGCATCGGCCCTACTACGTGGTGTTCGACCGTCACGGCATCGTCACGCATCATGGTTTCGCCACCTGCATGGAGGCGGACCGGCAAGGCCTGCTCAAGCGCGCGGCGCCGGTTTCCTGAGGTCTTCCCGCTTTTCCCGCAGCACCCGGCGGCCCGCTCGCCTCCGTCGCCCGGTCATTACCGGGCGCTCTCGTCGATTTCCTGCCGCCGGCCCGGCTCAGGCCAGCGTGTCCACCACGCCGCCATCCACGCGCAGCGCGGCGCCCGTGGTGGCCGACGCCTGCTGCGAGCACACGTACACCACCATGTTCGCGACTTCCTCGGTGGTCGCCGGCCGCTGCAGGATCGAGCTGGCGCGCTGGGTGCGCACGAACTCCACCGCCACCTCGTCGACCGTCTTGCCTTCCTGGTCGGCGGTTTCCTTGAGCATCGCCTTCACGCCTTCCGACATGGTCGGGCCCGGCAGCACCGAGTTGACCGTCACGCCGCTGCCGGCGGCGAGCTTGGCGAGGCCGCGCGCGATCGACAACTGCGCGGTCTTGGTGAAGCCGTACTGGATCATGTCGGCCGGGATGTTGAGCGCCGATTCCGACGAGATGAACACCACCCGGCCCCAGTCGCGTTCGAGCATGGCCGGCAGGTAGTGGCGCGAGAGCCTCACGCCCGACATCACGTTCATCTGGAAGTAGTGCTCCCATTCCCCGTCGTCGATCTCGAAGAAGGGCTTCGGGCCGTAGATGCCGGCATTGTTGACCAGGATGTCGACGGCCGGGACCGCCTCGATCAGGGCCTTGACGCCGGCCGCGCCGGACAGGTCGCTGGCCACGCCCGAGGCGTTCACGCCAGGCACGGAGGAGCGCAGCGTGGCCAGCGAGGCATCCACCGAACGCTCGCTGCGTCCGTTGATGATCAGGGTCGCGCCGGCGCGCGCGAGGCCTTCCGCGATGGCATAGCCGATGCCGCTGGTGGAGGCGGTGACGAGGGCGGTCTTGCCGGTCAGGTTGATTTGCATGATTCGGAGTCCCTGGAAGCGTGGAAACGGTGTGCCGCGGGTGTGCCGCGCGTCGCTGGCTGCGCGCGCACGGCACAGGATGCATCAGCTCGGGCGAATCGCCTCGCACGCGGCGGCGGCCGGGCCGGATTGCATGATCCGCCGGCCGCGGTCGGTTCGGTGCGTTCGCCTCATTCCTTCACGTAGCACGGATAGGCCAGCTTGGCGGCCCGCGTGGCGGCGAGGTCGAGCGTGATCGCGCGCAACGGGGCGGCCTGCGAGGTGGTGCCGAGCGATTCGCCCGTCGGTGACATAGCAAAACCGGTGCCGCCGAATTCGAGCGTCGGCGCGGCGCGTCCGTGGCGGTTCGAGCTGACCAGGGCCGCGCCGGCCACGATCGCCGCCATCGCGCCGGCCGTGAACCAGTGCTGGACGGCGTGGCCGGTGGCGCGCGGCGTGACGATCAGGTCGGCGCCCAGGCGTCCGTAGGCGCGCGCATGCTCGTTGAAGAACAGCTCGGTGCAGAGCAGCACGCCCAGCTTCAGCTTGCCGACCGTCGCGCATTCGAAGCCCGCGCGGCCGCGCTCGAACCAGCTCGCCTCGTGCCAGCCCGGTTCCTCGGGAAAGAACTTCTTGTGATGCAGGTAGCGATAGGCGCCGCCCTCGATCACGAAGGCCTCGTTCGCCAGGCGCCGCGCCTGCGCCACCGGCCGCGAGGACAGCACCGCCCCCACCTGCAACCGGCCCAGCGCCGCCAGGGCCTCCTCGTGCAGCGCCACGCTGCGCGCGGCCGCCTCGGCATCGTAGTCGGGCGTGATGGCCAGCCACGGGCCGAAGGGCATCTCGTTGGTGACCAGCAGGTCGGCCTGTTCGGCATCGACGGCACGGCGGATCGCCTCCCAGGCCGCGCCGCTCGGCTGCAGGCCGTCGGGCCACTGCACGTAGAGGATCCTGGCTGTCCCTGTCTGCATCGCTGCTCCCTGGCGTGGAAAGGAAGGCGGGGCCGGTTGTCCGGCTGCCCGGCGAGGCTGAAAGCTTTTTGTAGTCGTGCTCGGCACGAGGCGCCTTCACGATTTTTCGACGATCGAAAAAAATTTTGCATCGACCGGGAATAAACGCGCGGACCCTGTGTTCGCCCTCATGTATCCCAAGCGCTCAGCCGCGAATCGCCGACGACAGCCTGGGTATGGTCCGGCCTTCGCCTCACCGCATGAAAGGTGAACGAAGTGGGGACTCCCGTCAATGCAATGCCTCTGGAGAAGTCAGATGAAGTTGAAATCGCTTGTCGCCGCCGCCCTGGCCTGTACCGCCATCTCGGGCGTGAGCTCGGCCTTCGCGCAGGACAACGCCGCCGCCGCGCCGGCCGCGCCGATCAAGAACGTGGTGCTGGTGCATGGCCTGTATGCCGACGGTTCGAGCTGGGCGAAGGTGATTCCGCTGCTGCAGGCCAAGGGCCTGCACGTGACGGCGGTGCAGAACCCGACCACCTCGTTCGACGCCGACGTCGACGCGGTCAAGCGCGCGCTGGCGGCCCAGGACGGCCCGACCCTGCTGGTCGCGCATTCCTACGGCGGCATGGTGATCAGCCAGGCCGGCGACGATCCAAAGGTGGCGGGGCTGGTCTATATTGCGGCGCGCGCGCCCGATGCCGGCGAGGACTACCCGGCCTTGACCAGGAAATTCCCGGCCGCCCCGGCCTCGGCGGGCCTGCAATGGTCGGCCGACGGTTTCGGCAAGCTCTCGGAACAGGCCTTCGTGCACGACTTCGCCGGTGACCTGCCGCCCGAGGAGGCACGCGTCTACTACGCCGTGCAGCAGCCGATGGGCAAGCCGGTCACGATGGCGAAGACCACCGTGGCCGCCTGGCACGACAAGCCGACCTGGTACGCGGTGTCGACCGAGGATCGCACCATCAACCCCGATCTGGAACGCTTCATGGCCAAGCGCATGCACGCGCACACCATCGAGATCCAGTCGAGCCACGTGTCGCTGATCTCGCACCCGGCCGCGGTGGCGAACCTGATCCTGGAAGCGACGGGCGAGGCGAAGTAAGGCGGGGCGGGGCGGCAGGCGCGAGCGCGAAGCGGCGCTCGCGCCTGCCGCCGTTCGTCATTGCGGCGTGACGCTGCGCATCCAGCGCGCGATATCGCCGACCACCTGTTTCTCGATGCCGAAATAGCCGTGCGGCGACAAGGAGCTGCACGGATTCGACGACTGCGCGACGCCGCCCTCGACATGCAGGACGGTGGCCGCGCTGTTTTTCATGGCGGCGGCGATTTCGGGCGCGCGCGAGGGCGGTGCGACGGTGCAGGTATCGTCGCGATTGGCCACCACCAGGGCCGGCGCGCGCACGCGTTCGGGCCGCGCGTCGAACACCGTCTCGCCCGAATGCCCGACCACCGACACCGATTCGGTCAGCACGATGCCGGCCAGTTCGCCGTCGCGCGCGCTCGAGCCGGCCGCCATCGCGGCGATCGAGCCCTGGCTGGTGCCCATCGCCCAGAGCGGGCGATCGGTGAGCGTGTGCGCGTAGTCGAGAATCTCGCGCAGCACCTGCCGATAGGCCTCGGTGCTGCGCTCGCCGCGCATCGACTTGTGGCCGATCGCATCGACGATCACCACGCCGTAGCCGAGCCGGGCCCACAGCTCGCGCGTGCGCACCACGAAGTTGTTGTCGTGGCGGATCGCGCCGTCGCGTTCGATGTCGACGTCGCCGGCGCCGCCGGGGAACATCAGGATCACGCCGCGCATCGGGCCTGCCGGGCCGTAGAACAGCACGCGCTGGTGCTCGCCGCCGGGTAGCGGCAGGTCCTGCACGGCGCTTCGCGTGGCGAGATCGGCGCCGGCGGCGACGCTGGCGGGCGGCGGGGGCGGCACTTCGTCCGCCGACGGGCGGCGCGCGCTCGCGCCATGGGAGAAGCCGAGCGCGAGCAGCGCGGCGGCGAGGATCGACAAGCGGGACCGACGAATCATGTGCTGAGTACCACCGAGATAACTGGGACGAAAGCGGGGCGGCGCGATTGCACCGCGCGCCTAGCGTACGCCAGCGGCCGGGGCCGCGACCAATACATTTTCGGCGACGCCGCGATACGTTCGGCGTATGTCATCGGCGCAGGCCCGTCCGGCGGGCTCGCGTATCCCGATCGACATCGAATCGCAAGGAAAACGAAGCATCCAGAAAGGCGCCGCGCGGTCGATCGCGGGGCGCCGGCGCGCGATGTGCGCTCAGCCCGGCGCCCGGCTCGGCGCTCAGGCGCGCGTCGCGTCGAGCTCTTTCAGCACCTCGATGAAGGCCCGCAGCGCGGCCGGCACCTGACGGTGGCCGGGATAGTAGAGGAACAGGCCCGGATAGACCGGGCACCAGTCGGCCAGCAGCGCGCGCAGCGACTTGTCGCGCAGATGGGGCAGCGCCAGCTTTTCCGGCACCATCGCGATGCCCAGCCCCTTCAGCGCGGCCTCGATCATCAGCTCGGTGCGGTTCAGCGTCAGCGCGCCCTGCACGTCGAGCGAGATCGCCTCGCCGTGGCGCTCGAATTCCCAGCGGTAAGGGCGGCCCGCCGGCGTGCGCGCGCGAATGCAGCGATGCTCGCGCAGTTCGTCCGGCGTGCGCGGCGCGCGGCGGCCCTTCAGGTAGGCGGGCGAGGCGACCGGCAGCATCCGCGACGGGCTGCCGAAGCGGATCGCGACCATGTCCCGGGGCACGTCGTCGCCGAGCCGGAAGCCGGCGTCGTAGCCTTCGGCGACGATGTCGACGAAGGCCGGCTCGGCCACCAGGTCGACCTCCACCTCGGGATAGCGCTCGATGAACACCGGCATCACGTGCCGGACCAGCAGCATCGATACGGTCTCCGAAGCAGTCAGCCGCAGCCGGCCGCCGGGCGCCTCGCGCGAGGCGCTGAGCTCGGCCAGCGCCTCGTCGAGGCCGGCCAGGATCGGCGCGAGCTGCGCCACCAGCCGTTCGCCGGCCTGGGTCGGCGAGACGCTGCGCGTGGTGCGGTTCAACAGGCGCGTGCCGAGGCGTTCCTCCAGCTCGCGCATCATGTGGCTCAGCGTCGAGGGCGCCAGCTCCAGCGCCTCGGCCGCCTTGCGGAAACTGCGCTGCGAGCTCACCGCGGCCAGCGCTCGCAGCTCGACTAGCGTGACGCGCTCATTCATGGGTTTTCGCCATCAAGGTATGCCGGTTCAGGGCGGTTATCGGCTCGCATTATCGCTGCTAAATTGCGTGCCGTTCCATCACCCCCACAAGGAGAGCGAGATGTCCCGAACCTGGTTCATTACCGGCATCGGCAGCGGCTTCGGCCGCGAGATGACGCAGCAGTTGCTGGCACGCGGCGATCGCGTGGCCGGCACGGTGCGCGACGCGCAGGCCGTCGCGGACCTGCGCGAGCGCCATGGCGATGCGCTCTGGAGCGCCACGCTCGACATGACCGACCTGCCGGGCATCCAGCGCGTGGTCGCGCAGGCCTTCGAGGTCTTCGGCCGGATCGACGTGATCGTCAACAATGCCGGCTACGGCCTGTTCGGCGCGGCCGAGGGCCTGTCCGACGCGCAGATCCGCCATCAGATCGACACCAACCTGATCGCGCCGATCCAGGTCACGCGCGCGGCCTTGCCGGGGCTGCGCGCGCAGGGCGGCGGCCGGATCCTGGCGATCTCCAGTTATGGCGGGCAGGCCACCCACCCGGGCGCCTCGCTCTATCACGCCAGCAAGTGGGGCATGGAGGGTTTCTTCGATGCGCTGTCCGCCGAGGTGGCGCCGTTCGGGATCGGCGTGACGATCGTCGAGCCGGGCGGCGCGCGCACCGCGTTCCGCCGCGCGGCGGGCCGGTATTTCGGTGCCGAGCTGGAAGCCTATCGCGACACGCCGGTGGGGGCCCTGTACGCGCGCCTGTCGGATCCCGGCTTCGTCGCCAGCGGCGATCCGGCGAAGATGGTGTCGATCATGATCGACAGCGTGGATCGCACGCCGGCGCCAAAACGCATCGCGCTCGGCCGCGATGCCTACACGATGATCCGCAATGCCCTGGGCGAGCGGCTCGCCGCCGTCGAGGCCGATCGTGAACTGGCGCATTCGACCGATTTCGACGCGCCGGCCTGAGCGGGCTATTGCGCGCGCGTGATTCAGGTGAGGCGAGTCGCGCCCCGCACGTCGACGATCGCGCGTTCGAGCCGCGTCACGGCCGCCTCCATGGACTCGGCCGGCACGTTGCCGTAGCCGAGCACCAGGCCGTTGTAGGCCGAGCTGTCCGAGCCGGGCAGGCAGAACGGCGAGAGCGCGCGCAGCACCAGGCCGTGCGCGCGCGCGGCGCGCTCGACCTCGACGTCGGCGACCGGCGCGTCGAGCCGTGCCGACAGATGCATGCCGCCGTCGCCGGCCGAGACCGTCAGCAGGCCGCCGAGCCGGCGCGTCAGCGCCTCGTGCAGCACGTCGCGGCGCTCGGCATAGACGCGGCGCATGCGGCGCAGGTGCCGGCTGAAATGGCCGGCCTCGATGAATTCCGCCAGCGCGAGGTGGTCGGCCAGCCGCCCGCGCGGCGACAGCGCCGAGGACACCTGCTCGAGCTCGGGCGCGATGGCGCCCGGCACCACCACGAAGCCCACCCGCAAGGCCGGGAACATCACCTTGCTGAAGGTGCCGAGATAGATCACCGGTGCGTCGCGCACCACGTTCTGCAGGGCCGCCAGCGGCGTGCCGTGATGGCGGAACTCGCTGTCGTAGTCGTCCTCGACGATCCACGCGCCGGCGTCCCGCGCGGCCTGCACCAGCGCGACGCGCCGCTCCTGGGACATCACCGCGCCGAGCGGGTATTGGTGCGAGGGCGTGATGTAGACCAGCCGCGGCGGCGCGCTGCGCCACAACTCGGCCGCGGGCGCCAGGCCATGCGCGTCGACCGGCACCGGCACCAGGCGCAGCCCGGCGGCCTGCAGCGCGACGCGCGCCCCGCCGTAGCCGGGGTTCTCGATCCAGGCGATGTCGCCGGCATCGGCCAGCGCCCGCGCGCAGAGATCGAGGCCGTATTGCGTGCCGTCGGTGATCAGCACCTGCTCGGCCTCGCAGGCCACGCCGCGCGAGACGCGCAGGTAGCTGGCGATCGCCTGGCGCAGCCGCAGGTTGCCGGCGGCGGGCTGGTAGTCGAGCTGGGCCGGGCCGATGCGGTGGCCCACATCCGCGCCGCCTTCGAGGGGCAGTGGTACCGCGTGCGCAGCGGCCACAAGCGCTATGCGCAATACGCGCCGCCGGTGGTGACCAGCGAGGCCTTCGCGGCGCGCTTCCGGCGCTGGATGCGCAGCCATCGCTGGATCAAGGCCGGCGCGCTGCGCAACATCAGCGAG